>JASHTN010000118.1 GCA_030040525.1 Gammaproteobacteria bacterium
CGAGGACCGCGGCCGGCCAGCGCAGCGTCGTGAGCGGCAGCGGCGCCAGCTGCCCGATGAGTTGCGCCACCTCGAGGACGGCGCGTGGCTCGCCGGCACGCGCCAGCGCCAGCGCAGCGAGCGGCGTGGGCGCGAATGTCAGCACGGGTTGCAGCTTGAGGCGCCGGCATTCCGCGCTGAGTGCACGCCGCATGCCCTCCACCCCCGCGAACAGGTGCAGACTTCCCTGCACCTCGAGCAGCACCGCGTCGGGCAGCTCCAGACTGACCTGCGGCGTGTACCGCTGGGCGCACAGCGCGAGCCGCTGCAGCTCCTCCAGCCCCCCGGCCTGGGGCAGATGCACGGCCATCCAGAGCCGTGGTGCCGCCTGCACACCGGCCGTGCCGCCCCGAGCGGGCATGGCGCGCGGTGCGGCCGGCGCGCGTGGCGAAGCTGCGGGCTGCAGGCTGCGAGGCGCCGGGACGGCGGCCCCGGCACCCGGCCGCCCGACAGAGGCGGATCGGATCACCGCCATGCTCGGTTCCGGCGCAGCGGCCAGCCATCCGGCCAGCCGAGCTCGATGACCCCGCCGGTCACGCCGCGGGCTTTCAGCACCGTAACGCGCACACCCGCAGGCAGCGCTTCCAGGCCCAGACGCAAGACCGCAGGCGACGCCTGTCGGGCCGCAGCCTGCGGGCGAAACAACACCCCGAGAGTGCGGCCGCGCTCGGCGGCGAGTTGCAAACGGCGGATCTCGCGCGGCCTGGCTGGATGCAGCCAGGCGAGCGCTGCGTCGCAGGCACCCGAGCCGAGCGCCTGCTCGAAAGCCCACAGCGGCCGCGCGCCGCGCACCACGGCCATACGATCGAGCGCGACCCCGCCGGCGGCGAGCGCCGGCGCAAAAGGCGTAAGCGGTGGGGCCACCCACACGCACCAACGCGCCGTCGCCGCGCGTGTCAGCGCGGCGAGCGCCGGCAACAGCAAGGTAAGCTCACCGCTGCCGAAACGGGCGGCGAGAACCTCGATCAGACCGGTGCGCGGCCAGCCTCTGCCGGGCAGCTGCTCATCCAGCCCCGCAAATCCGCTCGGCAATGTCTGCCCCGGCGCGGCACTGCGGCCGCGCCAGATGGCCGGGTGCTCGAGCAACCGAGCGAGTGTCGCGCCGCGACCCATGGCCGCTCATACAAGCTCACGTCAACCCGCTCGCGCGGCCGACCCGCACCACGCCCACTACGATGCCTTCGATCAGCAGAGGCTCCTGCTTCAGATCCACCCGGATCGGCTCGAACTCCGGGTTCTCGGGCAGCAGCCACACGATCGTGCCTTCCTGACGATAGCGCTTCACGGTCACTTCATTCTCGAGGCGCGCCACCACGATCTGGCGACTGCGGACTTCGGCGGTGCGATGCACCGCAACCAGATCGCCGTCGAGGATGCCGGCGTCCTTCATGCTCATGCCGGTCACCTTCAGCAGGTAATGCGGCCGCGGTTGAAACAGCCCCGGATCGATCTGCAACCGCGCTTCGAAATTCTCTTCGGCGAAGATCGGCTTGCCGGCGGCGACGCGGCCGATGAGCGGCAGTCCGAACTGCTCGCGGATGGTGTCCTTGAGCTGAATGCCCCGCGAGGTGCCGGGCACGAGCGCGATGACGCCTTTGCGGGCGAGCGCTCGCAGATGCTCCTCGGCGGCATTCGCCGAACGGAAGCCGAGCTCGCGGGCGATCTCCGCCCGTGTGGGAGGCATGCCGGTCTCGGCGATGAATCGCTGGATGAGGCGCAGGATCTGAGTCTGGCGGGGGGTGAGGTCGGACATGCTCGAAGCGCCTGTCTATGTATACAGTTACTGTAATTATATCCAGATCTCGAGCTCCGGCAAGGGGTAGCACTCTCGAGGTCACTTAACTTAAAGATGCTGCACCGCCCGCCTCCGAGACCTGCCCGAAGCGACGGACGGCGGCGGTCGAGCCCGTCGCGATCACGGCGTGATCACGGCGTGCAACATTTGCGCACATGATCCCGCCGCGATTACAAATTCTTAAGGAAGGCCCGCGCTCGCGCGCCACGCGCGTTATACGCGCTGCACCAACGCGTCGTATGCGACCAACGCATGCGCTTGAAAATCCCGCGCAAACACGCGCGCACCGCGGCCAACACGCGCCGATGGCAACATACGAGGGCGCGATTGCCACTGTCGCGAACAGAAGACAAGGTTGAGTTTCGCAGTTGCATTCCCGTGACAAATTTGGTGCAGTTGCCCGCGGCGAACGCCGCTGGAACTTGCCTGCCGGCTTCGCTTCGGTTATCAGGACATCCCGAATCAACAACCCAAAGGGGACGTGTATGAAGTTCGCGAGCGTTGTGAAGGTTGCTGTCGTGGCAGCAGTAATAGGACTTGCTGGCTGCACGGATCTGAAGCCCATCCAGGCCCAGATCGATCAACTCAAGTCCGACCTGGCTAAGGTGCAGGGCGATACGTCGGCGGCGAAGAGCGAGGCCGACCAGGCGAACGCCGCGGCTCAGTCCGCCAGTCAGGCTGCCAGTGGCGCGCAGAGCACTGCCAACCAGGCGTTGGCTGCGGCTCACGCCAGTCAGTCGTGCTGCGACGCGACCAACGAGAAGATCGACCGCATGTTCAAGCGGTCAGTCTCGAAGTAAGGTCGAGTCTCGATATGTCAACAACGCCGCGCGACTGCGCGGCGTTTTTTTTCGGCCCGCTTGCGCCGACAAAGGCGCCGGTTGTGCGCCGGCAAAACTCACGCCTTCTGGCGTTTCCGGCCAAAGCTCAATAGCGCACCAGCGCCGATCCCCAGGTGAAGCCGCCGCCGAAGGCCTCGAGCAGCAGCAGCTCGCCGCGCTTGATGCGGCCGTCGCGCACCGCGACGTCGAGCGCCAGCGGCACGGAGGCCGCGGAGGTGTTGCCGTGCTCCTGCACCGTGACGATCACCCGCCGCATGGG
Organism: Gammaproteobacteria bacterium; assembly: GCA_030040525.1. GTDB lineage: Bacteria > Pseudomonadota > Gammaproteobacteria > Steroidobacterales > Steroidobacteraceae > 13-2-20CM-66-19. Next base: position 2,936 of record JASHTN010000118.1, read on the forward strand.
CAGGTCGAGCCGCCGGGCGGTCGCCTCGATGATGCGGATGTTGGCCTGGTGCGGCACCAGCCAGTCGAGCGCCGTGCGATCCACCCCGTTGGCGGCGAGCGTCTCCTCCACTGCCTGCCCGAGCTTGGTCACGGCGATCTTGAAGACCTCGCTCCCCGCCATGCTGATCGCCAGCTTGTCCGCAAAACCGCTCGAGACGCCGCTGCCGCAATACAACAGGTCCTTGTAGACCCCGTCCGAATGCAGATGGGTCGAGAGCACGCCGGGTGCGGCCGCCGGCTCGAGCAGCACCGCGCCCGCCCCGTCGGCGAACAGCACCGCGGTGCCGCGGTCGCTCCAGTCCGTGATGCGCGACAGTGTTTCCGACCCCACCACCAGCGCGCGCTGCGCCTCGCCGCAGCGCACGTACTTGTCGGCGATCGACAGCGCGTACATGAAGCCGGCACAGGCGGTCTCGACGCTGAAAGCCGGCACGCCCCGGCAACCGAGCCGCCGCTGCAGCAGCGTGCCGCAGTTGGGAAACACCAGGTCCGGGGTCGTGGTGCCGAAGGCGATGAAGTCGACGTCCTCGGGTCTGACCCCGGCGGCGTCCAGCGCGCGGCGCGCCGCGTGTTCCGCGAGATCGACCGTGGTCTCGCCGTCGGCGGCGACGTGGCGGCGCTCGATGCCGGTGCGGCTGCGGATCCACTCGTCCGACGTGTCGACCATTTTCTCCAGATCGAAGTTGCTGATCACCTTCTCCGGCAGATGCGAGCCGGTGCCTGCGATGCGCGAATAGATCAAGTGGTCGCCCCCTCAGCGCGCAACGCCTGCGCGATGTGCCCGGTGAGTCCGCGGCGTGCGGCGAGCGCCGCCGTGCCGATCGCGCGCGCGAACGCCACACCTTCGGCGCGACCGTGGCTTTTTACCACGATCCCCGCGAGCCCCACCATGCAGGCGCCGTTGTAGCGGCGCGGATCGAGGCCGGCTGCCGTGCGGCGCAGGACCGGCCGCGCGAGCAGGCCCGCGAGCCGGTCGGGCCAGGAAGCCCGGAACTCCCGCCGCAGGCGGTCGGCGATCAGGCCCGCGACCCCCTCCATGGTCTTGAGCGCAACGTTGCCGGTGAACCCGTCGGTGACCACGACGTCGACGTCGCCCGAGAAGATGTCGTCGCCCTCGACGAAGCCCACGTAGTTCAGGCCGCTCGCCCCGAGCAGCGCATGCGCCGCCTGCACCACCTCGTGTCCCTTGATGTCCTCTTCGCCGATGTTCAGCAGCCCGATGCGCGGCGTCGCCACCCCGTGCACGTCGCGGGCGATGATTGCGCCCATGAAGGCGAACTGGCGCAGCTGCTCGGGTGTCGCCTTGGTGTTGGCGCCGAGGTCGAGCATGTGAGTGTGGCCGTGGGCGGCGGGAATCGTGGAGATGATGGCGGCACGCTCGACGCCCGGGAGCATGCCGAGCACGAAGTGCGCGATCGCGGTCAGTGCCCCGGTGTTGCCGGCGCTGACGCAGGCGCCCGCCTCGCCGGAGTGCACGCGGTCGACCGCGAGCCGCATCGAGGAATCCTTCTTGTGGCGGATCGCCTCGCGCGGCTTGTCGTGCATCGCGACCACCTGCGAGGCGGGAACGATCTGGATGCGCCCGCGCAGCCCCGCCGGCAGCCGCGCCAGCGCCGTCTCGAGCAGCCGCAGGTCGCCGACCAGCTGCGCGCGCAGCTCACGATCGTCGGCGAGCGCACGCAGCGCGCCGTCCACGTACTCGCGCGGCTCGTGGTCGCCGCTCATCACGTCGATCGCGATCGGCAGCACGTCGGCCCCTGGGTGGGAGGCCTGAGGGTTATTCCTTGTCTTCGGTGTCGGCCGGCTTCTCGATCACGCGCCGGCCGCGGTAAAAGCCGTCGGGCGTAATGCGGTGACGCAGGTGCGTCTCGCCCGACTGCGGATCAGTCGACAGCGCCGGCGCGGCGAGCCGGTCGTGCGAGCGGTGCATGCCGCGTCGCGAAGGCGTCTTGCGGCTCTTTTGAACAGCCATGTGTCAGCTCCTCATCGTTTCAGCAGCTCACCGAGCCGCGCAAACGGCCGGTGCGTGTCGGGGGTACTGCGCTCGGGCGCGGCCGCGCTTCCCGGCGCGCAGGCCTCGTGCAGCGGCACGATCGGCAGGCCGAGCAGCAGCTCTTCGGTGAGGAGCCCGGCGATACTGGTGCGGCCCGCCGGCGCCAGCATCGGTTCGAGGTCCTCGGGCACGCGCGCGGCGTCGGCCTCGGTCGCGACCAGCGCGACGCGCGCCGCCGCCTCGAGCGGCAGTCGCAGCGGCTCGAGGCACCGCTGACACTGCAGAGTTGCCGTTCCGGCCAGCGTGAGCTCGGCGACCGCGATCTCCTGCTCCCGTGTGAAATGCGCTCTTCCGTGGACCTCGCCCGCGATGCCCGGCGCGCGCGAGTGCAGTCCCGTCAACTCGGCCAGCGGCACCGCGAACTCAACATCTTCCGCGCCGTCGGCCAGCCGGTCGACATCGAGCAGCCTCGACCAGGGGGACAATTAGCACTCCGGGAAATCGCGCGCGGCTCGCGCGGCAAACTCACACCGAAAATCAAGATGCGCCATTTCCCGGGGCCCCCGCATGGGGCGCGTATAATAGGTAGCGCGTTCCGCCAAGTCAAAGCCGCAAGTTTCGGTAAGCCCTTGTTTTCCCGAAGGCGATCCGCCTGGCCATGAGTCCCGTGGCGCCGCTCATCCTGGCCTCGACGTCGCGCTACCGGCGCGAGCTGCTCGGGCGATTGGGCGTGGAATTTACCGTCGTCGCGCCGGGCATCGCCGAGGATCACCGCGCCTCGGAGTCGCCCGCCGACCGCGCGCTGCGACTGGCGACCGCGAAGGCGCAGGCCGTCGCGGCGCGCCACCCCGGCGCGCTCATCGTCGGCAGCGACCAGGTGGCTTCCTGCGCCGGTCGGGTACTCGACAAGCCGGGCGACGCAGCCGGCTGCCGCGCGCAGCTGGCCGCTCTCAGCGGACACGCCGCGCAGTTCTACACGGCCTGCGTGCTGCTCAGCGGCCGCGCCGCGCTGCACCTGGCGCACATCGACACCACCAGCGTCGTGTTCCGCGCGCTGTCGGCGGAGGAGATCGCACGCTACGTCGAGCGCGAGCAGCCGTACGAGTGCGCCGGCGGCTTCAAGGCCGAGGGCCTGGGTGTCGTGCTGTTCGAATGCATCGAGAGTCAGGACCCGACCGCCCTCATCGGCCTGCCGCTGATCTGGCTCGCCGGCGCGCTGCGCGCGGCGGGTCATCCTCTGCCGTGAGATGAGCCGGCGGACCGCGCGCGGCGCGCGGGCCGCGCCGCGAGCCGCTCGAGCACTGCGCCGAGCTCCGCAGGGAGCGGCGTGTTGACGCTGAACTCCCCGCCCTGCGGCCATGTGAAGCTGACGCTCGCCGCGTGCAGAAACATGCGCTCGAGACCGAGTGCGCGCAGCTCGCGGTTGAACTCCGGGTCACCGTATTTCTCGTCGCCCGCCACCGGATGGCCGGCGTGCGCGGCGTGCACGCGGATCTGGTGCGTGCGGCCGGTGATGAGCGTCACCTCGAGCAGCGTCGCCGTCCTGCCGAAGAACTGCACCGGGCTGAAGCGGCTCGCCGCGGGCTTACCGGCTGGGTCGGCGCGTACCGTGCGCTCACCGCCCACGCGCGTGTTCGTGCGCAGCGGGATGTCGATGCGCTTGGTACCGAGCTCCCACCTGCCACGCACCAGCGTCAGGTAGCGCTTCTCGAAGCCCGCCTCGCGCAGCAGCCTGTGCAGCCCGCGGAGCGTCGCTCCGTGGCGTGCGACCAGCAGGCACCCGCTCGTATCCCGGTCGAGGCGATGCACGAGCTCGAGCGATTCCTGCGGCCGCAGTGCCCGCAGCGCCTCGATCACGCCTGAGCTCACCCCGCTGCCCCCGTGCACGGCGATCCCTGCCGGCTTGTCGAGCACCAGGAGTCGGTCGTCCTCGTAGACGATGCTGCTTCGAATGCGCTCCGTGAGCTGCGGCCGGGGGGATACCGCCGACCCGGGGGGCAGCACCCGGACCGGAGGGATGCGCACCTTGTCGTGCGGCTGAAGCCGGGTCTCGGGCCCGACGCGCCGCCCGTTGACGCGCACTTCGCCCCGGCGGATGACCCGGTAAACGCGGCTGCGAGGCAGGTCCCTGAGCAGCCGCTGGAGGTACTTGTCGAGCCTCTGGCCCGCCTCGTCCGGGGCGACCTCGAAGTGCTGCACAGCGGTGCGGGTCTCGCCGGAAGTTTGGCCGGGCACGGGTCTATCGTAAGGCATTGTTTCTACAACGGTCTGTCGAGTATACTCTCCCCGTGGTCCGTGAACCGGACGCACCAGTGGTTGGCGGCCTACAGCCGCCGCCCGTTTAGTTGGACCTCTTGAATCGAGGCCATCGCATTGGGCCGACAAGATCGCGCCGGCTGCGTCGAATCTCC
>JASHTN010000119.1 GCA_030040525.1 Gammaproteobacteria bacterium
GGCGTGCTCGCGCGGGCTGAGCGCGCAGTCAACGCGCGCCGCCGATCCGCCGGCGGCGGGCGCGGCGGCGGCCGAGAGCGCCCCAGGCCCCGCTCCCGAGGTCACGCTGCGCTCGCTGCCGGACTTCTCGCCGCTCGTCGAGCGGTACGGAGCTGCGGTAGTCAACGTCGAAGTGGTGGAGAAGCCCCAGGGCGGGGGCGCGCCGGGCCTGTCGCCGAACGATCCCTTCTACGACTTCTTCCGGCGCTTCGGCATCCCCGCACCCGAGCAGTCGCCGCACTCGAGTCAGCCGCCGCTGAAGGGCGCAGGCTCGGGGTTCATCGTCAGCCCCGACGGCTACATCCTCACCAACACCCACGTGGTGGAGGATGCCGAAGAGGTGACCGTGCGCCTCACCGATCGGCGTGAGTTCCAGGCGAAGGTAATCGGCGCCGACGAGCGCACCGACGTGGCGGTGATCAAGATCAACGCCGCCAACCTGCCGACCGTGAAGCTCGGCGACCCCTCGCGCATCAAGCCCGGCCAGTGGGTGCTCGCCATCGGCTCGCCGTTCGGCTTCGAGAACAGCGTCACCGCCGGCATCATCAGCGCGACCGCGCGCTCGCTGCCGAGCGACAACTACGTGCCATTCATCCAGACCGACGTGGCGGTGAACCCCGGCAACTCGGGCGGACCGCTCTTCAACATGGCGGGCGAGGTGATCGGTATCAATTCGCAGATCTTCAGCCGCACCGGCGGCTTCATGGGTCTGTCGTTCGCCATTCCGATCGACGTGGCGCGCAACGTCGAGGAGCAGCTGATCAAGACCGGGCGTGTGGTGCGCGGGCGCATCGGCGTCACCATCCAGGACCTGAACGCGCAGCTCGCCGAATCCTTCGGCCTCGACCGGCCGCGCGGCGCGCTGGTCTCGTCCGTCGAGAAGGACGGCCCGGCGGCCCACGCCGGCATCCAGCCCGGGGACGTGATCCTCGCCGTCGGCAGCCACAGCATCGAGCACATGGGCGATCTCTCGGGGACGATTGCGGCGATGAAGCCCGGCACTGATGCGAGCCTCGACGTGTGGCGCAACGGCAAGCCGCAGACCATTGAAGTGCGGGTGGCGGAGCTCAAGGAGCAGTCGCAGGTCAGCGCGAGCCGCGGCCGTCCGGCGGCCAGCAGCTCGAGCCAGGCGAGCGCGCTCGGGTTGACGGTGCGGCCGCTTACCCCGCAGGAGAAGGATCAGGCCGGCACCACCGGCAGCCTCGTCGTCGAGGACGTGGCGGGACCCGCCGCGGCCGCCGAAGTGGAGCCGGGCGACATCATCATCGGCGTCAACGGCAAGCGCGTGCACAGCGTGGCCGAGCTGCAGGAGGCGGCGAAGAGCGCCGGCAAGAATGTGGCGCTGCTGATCCAGCGCGAGGACGCGCAGATCTTCGTGCCGCTGCGGCTGCCCTGACCCGTATGCAGGGGAGCTACGATGCCGCGGCGGTGGAGCGCGCCGCGCAGCAGTATTGGAATGACGCGCGCAGCTTCGAGGCACGCGAAGACCCCGCGCGCACGAAGTACTACTGCCTGTCGATGCTGCCGTACCCCTCGGGGCGGCTGCACATGGGGCACGTGCGCAACTACACCATCGGCGACGTGCTGGCGCGCTTCCTGCGCATGCAGGGCTACAACGTGCTGCAGCCGATGGGCTGGGATGCGTTCGGACTGCCGGCCGAGAACGCCGCCATCAGCAACGGTGTGCCGCCGGCGCAGTGGACGCGCGAGAACATCGCGCACATGCGCGCGCAGCTCAAGGCGCTCGGCTTCGCCATCGACTGGCGGCGCGAGATCGCCAGCTGCGACCCGGAGTATTACCGCTGGAATCAGTGGCTGTTCCTGCGCATGCTCGAGCGCGGCATCGCCTACCGCACCACCGGCGTCGTCAACTGGGACCCGGTCGATCAGACGGTACTCGCCAACGAGCAGGTGATCGACGGCCGCGGCTGGCGCACCGGCGCACCCATCGAGCGGCGCGAGATCCCGATGTACTACCTGGCGATCACGCGCTACGCCGAGGAGCTGCTCAGCGCGCTCGGTGAGCTGGCGGACTGGCCGGAGCGCGTGCGGGTGATGCAGGCGAACTGGATCGGCCGCAGCGAAGGCTGCGACATCGCCTTTCCCTATGCGCCGGACACCCGCCGGGCGGTCGGCGCCGACGGCGCGCTCAGGGTGTTCACCACGCGTGCCGATACGCTCTTCGGCGCGACCTTCATGGCGGTCGCCGCGGAGCACCCGGTGGCACTCGCCGCCGCGCGCTCCGACCCCGCACTCGGCGCTTTCATTGACGAGTGCCGCCGCGGCAGCGTGATCGAGGCGGAGATTGCGACCCAGGAGAAGAAGGGCGTGCCGACCGGGCTGCACGTGCTGCACCCCTTCACCGGCGCGGAGCTCCCGGTGTGGGTCGCCAACTACGTGCTCATGAGCTACGGCGAGGGCGCGGTGATGGGCGTCCCGGCGCACGACGAGCGCGACTTCGAGTTTGCCGAGCGGCACCAGCTGCCGGTCGTCACCGTGGTCCGCTCCGACACCGGTGCCTACGACGAGGTGCGCGCGCCCTGGATCGCCGCTTACAGTGAGCATGGCACGACGGTGAACTCCGGCGAGTTCTCCGGGCTCGCCTACCAGGCGGCGGTGGATGCGATCGCCGCGGCGCTCGGCAGGCGGGGCCTCGGCGCCAAGCGCGTGCAGTACCGCCTGCGCGACTGGGGCATCTCGCGCCAGCGCTACTGGGGCTGCCCGATTCCCATCATCCACTGCGAGGGTTGCGGCGCCGTGCCGGTGCCGGACGAGCAGCTGCCGGTGGTGCTGCCGGAGAACCTGGTGCCGGACGGCAGCGGCAATCCGCTCGCGAAGTATCCGGCGTTCTATGAATGCCACTGTCCGAAGTGCGGCGGCCCGGCGCGGCGCGAGACCGACACCATGGACACCTTCGTCGACTCGTCCTGGTACTTCATGCGCTACGCCTGCCCGGACGCGCACGCCGTCATGGTCGATCAGCGGGTCGGCTACTGGCTGCCGGTCGATCAGTACATCGGCGGCATCGAGCACGCGATCCTGCACCTGCTGTATTCGCGGTTCTGGACGCGGGTGATGCGCGATTTCGGCATGCTCGAGTTCAGCGAGCCGTTCACGCGGCTCCTGACTCAGGGCATGGTGCTGAATCACGTCTACTCCTGCCAGCCGCCGGACGGGCGCAAACGCTACTTCAATCCCGCCGAGGTCGACGTGCGGCGCGGTGCCGGTGCCGGACGAGCAGCTGCCGGTCGTGCTGCCGGAGAATCTGGTGCCGGACGGCAGCGGC
>JASHTN010000120.1 GCA_030040525.1 Gammaproteobacteria bacterium
CCCTGGTGAATGGCAAGAAGGCAGGAAGACTCCAAGATCCGAGGCTAAATCGGCCACTGATCCGCGCTTTTCCACCTCTCGCATGATCCTTGATCCGATTTCTCTTTCATCCAACCCCTGCGTCACTGCCTGCGCAGAGGTTCCCTAGTGCCGGGCATCGACCGTCTGTTCGAGCGGTCCCTCGCTGCGCTCGTCAACAGCGGTGAGCCGCAGATCCTGCAGGGCGGCCGCAAGGGGGTGGAGAAGGAGTCGCTGCGGGTGCTGCCCGCGGGCAAGCTGGCGCGCTCGCCGCATCCGCGCGCGCTCGGCTCGGCGCTCACCCACGAGCACATCACCACCGACTACTCCGAGTCGCTGATCGAGCTGGTGACACCGGCCTTCACCCAGAGCTGGGAGCTGCTGCAGTACCTGCTCGACCTGCACCAGTTCGTCTACCGGCATCTCGGCACGGAGCTGCTCTGGGCCACCAGCATGCCGTGCGCCATCGAGAGCGATGCGGAGATCCCGCTTGCCGCATACGGCAGCTCCCACGTCGGGCGCATGAAGACCGTCTACCGCAACGGCCTCGGCCTGCGCTACGGGCGCATGATGCAGGCGATCTCCGGCGTGCACTTCAACTACTCGTTCCCGCTGCCGTTCTGGGAGGCGTACGCCGCGCTGCGCGGCGCGCCCGCGCACGGCGCGCAGTTCGTCTCGGCCTGTTACTTCGACCTGCTGCGCAACTACCGCCGGCACGGCTGGCTGGTGCTGTACCTGTTCGGCGTGTCGCCGGTGGTGTGCAAGTCGTTTCTGCGCGGCCGCAGCACGCAGCTCGAGGACCTCGGCGGCGGCACCGCCTACGAGCCGTACGCCACCAGTCTGCGCATGAGCGACATCGGCTACCGCAACCGCAACCAGGCGGGGCTCACCGTGTCGGTCAACAGCCTGGAGGAGTACGTCCGCGACCTGAGCCACGCGATCAGCACGCCCTATCCGCCCTACGCGGCGCTCGGCGTGCGCGTCGACGGCGAATACCGGCAGCTGAACGCCAACATCCTGCAGATCGAGAACGAGTACTACAGCTTCATACGGCCGAAGCGCGTGGCGCGTTCCGGCGAGCGGCCCACCAAGGCGCTGCGGCGCGCCGGGGTCGAGTACGTCGAGGTGCGCGCCCTCGACGTGAGCGCCTTCGACCCGGTCGGCGTCAACCAGAACAAGCTGCGTTTTCTCGAGGCGTTTCTCGCGCTGTGCCTGCTCAAGGACAGTCCGCCGATCAGCGCCGCCGAGCAGGGCCTGCTCGACGACAACCACATGAGCGTCGCGCGCCGCGGCCGCGCGCCGGATCTGACCCTGTGGCGCGACGGCCGCCGGGTGCGCCTCAAGGAGTGGGCGCAGGAGCTCATCGATTCGATGAGCGGCGTGTGCGAGATCCTCGATCGCGGCGACGCGGCGCGGCCGTACTCGCAGGCGCTCGCGGTGCAGGCGGCCAAGGTCGCGGACGCGGCGCTCACTCCTGCCGCGCGCCTGATGAGCGAGCTCGCCGCCGGGGAGTCGTTCTTCGAGCTGGCGCTGCGCATGTCGGCAGCGCACAAGGCGTACTTCCTCGAGCTCTACCCACCCAACGAGGCGCGGCTCGCGGAGCTGGCCGCGGAGGCCGAGGAGTCGCTCGCGGCGCAGCGCGCCATCGAGGCGCGCGACCACGGGACCTTCGAGGAGTACCTGGCGCGTTATTTCGCCGACTGAAGTCAATCCCCCGGGTGTGCCCTTGCGCCGGCGGCCGCGGCGGCGCGATCCTCTGGAAATGAATGCGCTCTCGGTCCGCGGACTCACCAAGACCTACAAGAACGGCGTGCAGGCGCTCAAGGGCGTCGACCTCGATGTCGAGCAGGGCGATTTCTTCGCGCTGCTCGGACCGAATGGCGCCGGCAAGACCACCCTCATCGGCATCATCACCTCGCTGGTCAACAAGACCGGCGGCGAGGCGAGCGTATTCGGCTACAGCATCGACCGCGAGCTCGAGGCGGCCAAGGCGTGCATCGGCATCGTGCCGCAGGAAATCAACTTCAACATGTTCGAGTCCCCCTACACCATCGTGGTGAACCAGGCGGGCTTCTACGGCATTCCGCGCCCGGTGGCGCGGGCGCGCGCCGAGCAGTACCTCAGGCAGCTGCACCTCTGGGACAAGCGCGGCGGCATCTCGCGCGGGCTCTCCGGCGGCATGAAGCGCCGCCTGATGATCGCGCGCGCGCTGGTGCACGAGCCGCGGCTGCTGATCCTGGACGAGCCCAGCGCCGGCGTCGACATCGAGATCCGCCGCTCGATGTGGGACTTCCTGCGCGAGATCAACGCCCGCGGCACGACCATCATCCTCACGACCCACTACCTGGAGGAGGCCGAGACGCTCTGCCGCAACATCGCCATCATCAACGGCGGACGCATCGTCGAGCGCGACCGCATGAGCAGCCTGCTGCGGCGCATGCACGTGCAGACCGTGGTGCTGAGCCTGCGCGAGGCGCTCGCGGCCGCCCCGGCACTGCCCGGCTACCTCGCGCGCCTCATCGACGACCATACCCTCGAGGTCGAGGTGTCGAAGGACGAGAACCTGAACGACATCTTCGGGCGGCTGTCGGCGCTTGGCATCGAGGTGCTGAGCATGCGCAACAAGGTGAACCGCCTCGAGGAGATCTTCATGCGCCTGGTCGAGGCGCGCGGCACGGGTGAAGAGGACGCGGCGGCCGATTCGGAGCTGCCGCAGGCCGCCGGGCCCGCCGCGACACGGACTCCCGCCGGAGCGCCGCGATGAGCAGCGCACTGCCGACGATCGCGGCGCTGGAGGCCCCGCCGATCCGTCTCGCCCGCGTGCGCTGGACCGGCTTCAAGACCATCGTGATCCGCGAGTACGGGCGGATCATCCGCATCTGGGGCCAGACCATCGTGCCGCCGGTGGTCACCGCGACGCTGTATTTCGTGATCTTCGGCAGCCTGATCGGACAGCGCGTCGGGGCGATGGGCGGCTTCGACTACCGCCGGTACCTCGCGCCGGGCCTCATCATGATGGCGGTGATCACCAACTCCTACGCCAACGTCGTCTCCTCGTTCTTCGGCGCCAAGTTCGGCAAGCACGTCGAGGAGATGCTGGTGTCGCCGCTGCCGAGCTGGGTGATCGTGGCCGGCTACGCCGCCGGCGGCATGGTGCGCGGGCTGCTGGTGGGCGTGGCCGTCACCGTCGTCTCGCTGGTCTTCACCCATCTGCACGTGCACCACCTGGCGGTGATTCTGGCGGCGGTGCTGATCACCTCGCTCACCTTTGCGCTCGGCGGCTTCCTCAATGCGATGTTCGCCAGGAACTTCGACCAGGTGAACTGGATCCCGACCTTCGTGCTGACGCCGCTCACCTACTTCGGCGGCGTGTTCTATTCGATCACGCTGCTGCCGGAGTGGGCGCGCCGGCTGAGCTTCGTGAATCCCATCCTCTACATGGTGAACGCGTTCCGCTACGGCTTCCTCGGGGTGTCCGACGTCGATGTCGGCGCCGCCTTCGCGCTGATGGTGCTCGCCGCGGCGGCGCTGTTCGCCGTCGCGGTCGCGCTCATGGAGCGCGGCACGGGAATCCGCGATTGAGCGCGCGCATCGCGCTCGTGACCGCGCGCGCGGCGCGCGGCCACGATCCGGACATGCCGCCGCTCGAGGCGGCGCTCGCAGCCCGCGGCGCCCGCACCGAGGTGACCGAATGGGACGACCCCGGGGTCGAATGGCAGCGCTTCGATTGCGCGCTGCTGCGCTCGGCCTGGGACTACGCCGAGCGCCGCGCCGAGTTCCTTGCCTGGGCGGCGCGCGTCGCACAGCTCACGCGCCTCGTGAACCCCGAGAGCGTGGTGCGCTGGAACACCGACAAGCACTACCTGCTCGAGCTCGCGCGCGCCGGTGCGCCGGTGGTGGCGAGCCGGTTCGTCGAGCCCGGCGAG
>JASHTN010000121.1 GCA_030040525.1 Gammaproteobacteria bacterium
CACACCATCGGACCGATGGTGAGATTCGGCACGTAGTGGTTGTCCATCACGTCGAAGTGGATCAGGTCGGCGCCGGCCTCGAGCACCGCGTCGACTTCCGCCCCGAGCCGTGCGAAGTCCGCGGACAGGATCGACGGCGCAATCCAGGCAGGCTGCATGGGCAGAGTCTAACCGATCGCGATCAGGCTCTGGCGCAAGCGCCAGGCGCGTTGATCGATGCGCAGCGTCACCCAGGCAAACAGCATCCAGGTGGCATGAAACACCACGCCGGCTGCGACCACCACCTCGCCCGGGATGGGCCCGATGGCCGCGCGTGCCCACAGCTCCGACAGCGTGCTGAGCGGCGTCGGGTGGATGGCGAGCTTGCCGTAGTAGGACATCGCCTGGATGAGGAAGATCCAGGCGTAGGTGCGCCGCAGGCGCCGCCCGGCGGCGCGCGCCAGGCTCACGTGATAGCGCGGCCGGCGGTAGTCGCCGGAGAGCAGGCGGCTCCAGTCCGAATCCGCGAGCGCCGTCTCGCCGCGCAGCATGGGCGAGAAGAAGTCCGTCTCGAGCAGCCGCGCGCGGGCGCGCCAGATGTTGAAATAGCGGTAGCGGCGCGCTTCCAGCAGCAGGAACATGCTGACGATCAGGCCGACGAGAGCCATGGGGACCGGGGAGGCCTGCGCGCTGCTGAAGGTCGCCGAGAGCGCGATGCCGGTGGTCACCACCGCCCAGTTGGTGGTGCTGTCGAGGCGCGTCCGCCAGACGGTGCTGCGGTAGACCTCGGCCCGGTAGAGGTGCGCGATCGCGCCGACCTCGGCCGCGGAGAACGGCCGCTTCGAGCCCTGCTCGCCCGCGGCGGCGACACCCACCGCAGCCACCTCAGCCGTGTCCGCCGTGCTCATGTGCGCCCCTCACTCGCAGCCCTGCACAACGACTTCCGCGCGGCGCGCCACTGCCCTCAAGCCGTCAGACGCGCGAGCGCCTCGCGGTACTTCTCGCTGGTGCGCGCGATCACCTCTGGCGGCAGCTTCGGGCCGGGCGCGCGCTTGTTCCAGTCGAGCGTCTCGAGGTAGTCCCGCACGAACTGCTTGTCGAAGCTCGGCGGACTCACCCCGACGCGGTACGTGTCCTCGGGCCAGAAGCGCGAGGAGTCCGGCGTCAGCACCTCGTCGATCAGCGTCAGCCGTCCCGCAGCGTCGACGCCGAACTCGAACTTGGTGTCGGCGATGATGATGCCGCGCCGGCGGGCGTGCGCGGCGGCGAAGCGATAGAGCGCGAGCGCCGTGTCGCGCACCCTGGCTGCGAGCGGCGCACCGACCAGGTCCACCACCGCCTCGAAGGCGATGTTCTCGTCGTGCTGGCCGGAGGCGGCCTTGGTGGCGGGCGTGAAGAGCGGCGCCGGCAGAGGCGCGGCGAGCTCGAGCCCCCGCGGCAGCGCCACGCCGCATACCGCGCCGCTCGCCTGGTAGTCCTTCCATCCCGAGCCGATCAGGTAGCCGCGCACTACCGCCTCGAGCGGCAGCGCGCGCAATCGCCGCACGATCACTGCGCGGCCCTCGAGCAGCGCGCGCTCGGCCGGATCCTGCACCGCGCCCGCCGGATCGCGGCCGGTCAGATGATTCGGCACGAGATGCGCGAGTTTCACGAACCAGAAGTTCGAGATGCCGTTGAGCACGCGCCCCTTGTCCGGAATCGGATCGGGCAGCACCACGTCGAAGGCCGACAGCCGGTCGGTCGTCACGATGAGCAGCGTGTCCGCATCGAGCGCGTAGATGTCGCGCACCTTGCCTTCGTGAATGCGCTCGAGACCGCGTAGCTCGGTGCGGTAGACGGTGGGCTCAGGCATGCGCTTGGTACTATACGTGGACATGGCTGCGGGCATGAAGTGGATCGGCAAGCTGACCGGCGCGCTTCTCGGGATGCTGACGCTCGGCCCGGTCGGGGCCGCCCTCGGCGTGCTCATCGGACACCAGTTCGACGCGCCCGATGAGGAGGCGGAGTCCGCCGGCGCGGCCCCGGCGGACGTGGCGCTGATTCGCGCGCGTTTTTTCCAGACCACCTTCCGCGTCATGGGCTATCTCGCGAAAGCCGACGGCCGCGTGTCGGAGCAGGAGATCGACGCGGCGCGCGCCGTCATGGCCGAGCTGCGTCTCGACGCCGCCGAGGTCCGCGAGGCCATCGCGCTGTTCACCGCCGGCAAGGACCCGCAGTTCGACCCGAGCGCCGCGCTCGCCGGGCTCAAGCGCGCCTGTCGCGGGCGGCGGGACATCCTGCGGGTGTTTCTCGAGATCCAGGTGCGCGCGGCGCTCGCCGGCAACAACCTCGAGGGACCGGTGCGCCCGCTGCTCGGCCGGATCGCACACTGCCTCGGTATCGGCGCCTTCGAGCTGGCGCAGGTCGAGGCGGTGCTGCGCATCCAGCGCGCCGCTTTTGGCGGCGCGCAGGCACGCGGCGGTGAGGCGCGCGGCAGCGCGAGCGCCGCGCAGCGCGACCGTCAGCTCGAGGAAGCCTACCGCGTGCTGGGCGCCACCGAGAATGCGAGCGATGCCGAGGTGCTGAAGGCCTACCGCCGTCAGCTCCACCGCCACCATCCCGACAAGCTCAAGGCCAACGGCCTCCCGGAGTCGATGCTGGCCTACGCCAAGCAGCGCACGCAGCAGATCATCGAAGCCTGGGAGCTGATCCGCGCCGCACGGGGTATCCGCTGAGGCTGCGGCTCAGCTGCGCTCACACTGCGCCCACTCCGCGATGATGTCGCTGACGGCGCGCACGCCGTCGGTGAGCGCCGCCGGCCCGGGCTGCAGGATGAGCGCCGACTTGATCTCGCGCACGAACCCGGTGCGCACCGCGGGAACGGCGCTCCACCCGGGACGTGCTGCAACCCGCTCGGGGCGGAATTTCTTGCCGCACCATGAGCCGAGCACGATGTCGGGGGCGCGCCGCGGCACTTCCGCGGGGTCGGCGATGATGCGGTTGCGCCCGAGAGGCTCGCGAGCGAGCTCCGGAAAGCAATCCTCTCCGCCGGCGAGCCCGATGAGCTCCGACACCCAGCGAATGCCGCTGATCATCGGCTCGTCCCATTCCTCGAAGTACACCCGCGGCCGGCGCGGCAGTAGCGCGGCGCGCGCGTGCAGCGCCTCGAGCCCGCGTTCAAGCTCGGCCGCGAGCCGCCGCGCCTTGAGCTCGCAGCCGAGCATGCCGCCGAGCGTGCGGATCATGCGCAGGATCTCCGCGACGCTGCGCTGGTTGAAGAGGTGCACCTCGAGCCCCGCGCGCGTCAGCTGCGCGCCGATGTCGGCCTGCAGGTCGGAGAAGCCGAGCACCAGATCCGGCCGCAGCTCGAGGATGCGCCTGGTGTTGGCGCTGGTGAAAGCCGACACCCGCGGCTTCTCGCGCCGGGCGCGCGCCGGCCGCACCGTGAAGCCCGAGATGCCG
>JASHTN010000122.1 GCA_030040525.1 Gammaproteobacteria bacterium
TTTCCGAACCAGCTCGTGGAGATCTACTCGGTGCTCGCCGAGCGCATCGGCGAGACGCTCTCGGGCGAGGTGGCGCCGTTTTTCGTGAGCGTCTTCGGTCCGGACCTCGATACCGACGACCAGGTGGCAGGCGAGATTGCAGCGCTCCTGCGCCGCTGGCCGCAGAGCGGCACAGTACGGCTCGAGGTGCCGCCGCGGCAGCCGGAGCTCGAGGTGCGGCTGCTTGCCGGGCGCCTGAGCCTCTACGGACTCCAAGCCGAGGACGTGCTCGCGACGCTGAACGCCGCGTACCACGGCACCGAGATCGCCGAGCTCAGCGAGTCCGACCGCAGCGTGCCGGTGGTCGCGCGGCTCGCCGGCGCCGCGGCGACGCCGGCGGACGTCGCGGCGCTGACGGTGCGCGGGCGCGCTGGCGCGCTGGTACCGCTCGCGGCCGTCGCCGCGGTCGAGATCGTGTCGGCGCGCAGCCTGGTCGAGCACGAGGACGGGCTGCGCCGCCAGGTGGTGATTGCGAGTCCCACGAGTTCCGATCAGGCGGGCTATGCACGCGCCGCGCAGCAGGCGATCGCCGCACGCGTGCCCTTGCCGGCGAACGTGTATCTGCGCTACGGCGGCACGGCGCCGGCGCAGGCCGCGGCTGCGCGGGAGCTGCTGTGGCACTCGGTGGCCGCACTCACGCTGATCGTGCTGCTGCTGGCGCTCGCCTTCGGCCAGGCGCGCCACGTGCTGCTGGTGCTGGCGGCGCTGCCAAGCACGCTGCTCGGCGGAGTCGCCGCGGTCGCGCTCACCGGCGGCACGCTGTCGCTCGGCGCGATGGTCGGATTCGTCGCGCTCTTCGGCATGGCGGCGCGCAACACCATCCTGCTCATCTCGCACTACGAGCACCTGGTCAGCGCCGAAGGCGCGGCCTGGAGTCTCGCGACCGCGGTGCGCGGCGCGGAGGAGCGCCTCACGCCGGTGCTGCTCACGGCGCTTCTGACCGCGCTCGCCCTGTTGCCGGTGGCGCTGCAGTTGCACGCCCCGGGCCATGAGATCGAGGCTCCGATGGCCGTGGTGATTCTCGGCGGACTCGTCTCCTCGACCCTCGTCAGTCTGATTTTCGTGCCACCGCTCGCGGCGCGCTGGCTGCGGCACACTCAGGGTTAGCAGCCGCGCGGCCTGTTGCAAGTGGGTCGTTTCTGCAACAGACCCTGAGTCACACCGCGGCCTTTCTGACAACAGGCGCTTCCCGGTAAAAGCCCGGGAGTCATAAGTCGTTGTTCCAACAACAGGCGCTTTGTTGCCGTGCGGCAACGCCGGCTGGCATGTCACTTGCTCATGGCGACGGAGGAGGACTCAACCTGCGGGAGTGACTCAAATGAGCAACGATTGCCCGACTCGACGGATTCTCAAGCCGGCGCTCGCCGGCGCCGTGTTGGCCATGTTGACTGCGCCGGCGTGGGCGGTGGACCTGTCGACCTCCGACGGGACCTGGACGTTTTCACTCGACGGCAACGTGAATGTCGACTACATCTATTCCAACTGCGAGAGCCAGAGCAGCGCAGTCCCGACCGGCGGTCTGGGCCTGACCTGCGTCGGCTCGGCGAACGGCAACGGCGTGTCGAACATCGGCAACGGCCTGCTGCCGGCGGCGTTCACCTTCGGTGTGGCCACGACGCAGGACGGCATCGACCTGGCGGCGCACCTCGGACTGTATCCGGGCATCGCGACCAACGACGGTGGCAGCCCCAACCTGCAGGCTGGCACCGCCAACGGTTCATCGAACACGGCGCTCGGCAGCACCGGCTTGGATATCCGGCAGGTCTATATGACCTTCGGCACCAAGACGGCGGGCACCTTCACGCTCGGGCGCAACATCGGCCTGTTCGGTGCGGACGTCATTCTCAACGACATGACGCTGATGGGGGTCGGCGCGCCGGGCTCGGCCGCGTCCTCCGCGCCTTCCAACACCACGCTCGGCGGCATAGGCTTTGGCTACATCTATACCGACTGGCTGGCGCAGATCGACTACACGACTCCCGACCTGTCGGGATTCGCCCTCACCGTCGGCGTGTTCGACCCGCTCAACTCACTCTCCGACGTCGGCACCGTCGAGGCGAAGAAGGCGCCGGGCTTTCACGCCAAGCTGAGCTATACGCTGCCGATCGTCGAGGGCACGAAGCTCTATCTGTCGGCGGCCTTCATCACGCAGCAGCAGGACTACGTCGCGCCGGCGGTCTATCCGGCAACGACCGGGACCCCATACAGCTACACCGGCAACGGCATCGACTTCTTCGCCAAGTTCGACATGCTCGACTGGGAGGTCATCGGCTACTACTATCACGCTGACGGCCTCGGTACGACCGCGTTGTTCCTCGGCGGAGACTTCGGCCTCGGCCAGACGCGCACCTCGGACGGTTTCCTGTTCCAGACGACCTACAAGTTCGGCCCGGTGAAGGTCGGCGTGAACTACGGCCGCAGCAGCATCGACTATGCCAACGCCGCCGATCAGCTCGCCAATCCCGACCTGCTCGACTACAACCAGAAGGTGACCGGGGGCGTGTACTACTCGCTCACCAAGAACCTGATGCTGTTGGCTGAGATCAGCGGGGTGAAGAGCCAGAACCAGGTCGGCGGCAGCAATAGTGCCACGACCTTCAATGTGGGCGCGTTCCTTGGATTCTGAAGGGAATTCAGGGGCCGCGCGGCGGTGGCTGTGTCATTTGTGACACAGGCTTGTAGCGAACCCGCGGGCCCCTACAGATAACCGTGAATTGAGACTACGATAGCCGGCCAGGTTGGCTAAGAATTTCCAGGAGAACACGCGCTGTCGGCAGTGCTCGCCAACGCCTCAACACCAACTCGAATCTTAGGAGAACTGCGTATGCGATTCGAACGCAACAGAAGCAGCCTGCGCGACGTGTGTCTCGCGCTGGCACTCGGAGCGTCCTGCGCAGCGGCATTCGGGGATGAAGTCACCGACCGCTCGAAGGACCCTAACCTGTGGGCCGCACCAGGCGGTGATCCGGCGTTGACCCGGCACAGCAAGCTC
>JASHTN010000123.1 GCA_030040525.1 Gammaproteobacteria bacterium
GCGAGGTGCTGCTGGAAGAGTCGGTGATCGGCTGGAAAGAGTTCGAGATGGAGGTGGTGCGCGATCACAAGGACAACTGCATCATCGTCTGCTCGATCGAGAATCTCGATCCGATGGGCGTGCACACCGGCGACTCGATCACCATCGCCCCGGCGCTGACCCTCACCGACAAGGAATACCAGCGCATGCGCGACGCCGCGATCGCCGTGCTGCGCAAGATCGGCGTCGACACCGGCGGCTCGAACGTGCAGTTCGCGGTCAACCCGCGCGACGGGCGGCTGCTGGTGATCGAGATGAACCCGCGCGTGTCGCGCTCCTCGGCGCTCGCCTCCAAGGCGACCGGATTTCCGATCGCCAAGATCGCCGCCAAGCTCGCGGTGGGCTACACCCTCGACGAGCTGCGCAACGACATCACCGGCGGCGCGACGCCCGCCTCCTTCGAGCCCGCGATCGACTACGTGGTGGTGAAGATTCCGCGCTTCACCTTCGAGAAGTTTCCCACCGCCAACGACCGCCTGACCACCCAGATGAAATCGGTGGGCGAGGTCATGGCGATCGGGCGCACCTTCCAGGAGTCGCTGCAGAAGGCGCTGCGCGGGCTGGAGACCGGCCTCGACGGGCTTAGCCCCCAGCTCGACCTGCCGCTCAACGACGAGACGCAGAGCCGGCTCGCGCACGAGCTGCGCGCCCCGGGACCGAACCGCCTGCTGTACGTGGCGGACGCGCTGCGCGCCGGCTGGCCGCTCGCGCGCATCACGGAGCTCACCAACATCGACCCGTGGTTCATCGCGCAGCTCGCCGACCTGGTGCAGGAGGAAGCGCAGGTGCGCGAGCGCGGGCTCGGCGCGCTGACTGCCGAGCGGCTGCGGCTGCTGAAGCGCAAGGGCTTCTCGGACAGCCGCCTGGCGCGCCTCCTCGACATGCCCGAGAAGGCGATCCGCGACAAGCGCCACGAGCTCGGCGTCGTGCCGGTGTTCAAGCGGGTCGACACCTGCGCCGCCGAATTCGCCACCTCCACCGCGTATCTCTACTCGACCTACGAGGAGGAGTGCGAGGCGAGCCCGACAGCCAAGCGCAAGATCATGATTCTCGGCGGCGGACCCAACCGCATCGGCCAGGGCATCGAATTCGATTACTGCTGCGTGCACGCGGCGCTGCAGCTGCGCGATGACGGCTTCGAGACCATCATGGTCAACTGCAACCCCGAGACCGTCTCCACCGACTACGATACCTCCGACCGGCTGTACTTCGAGCCGCTGACTCTCGAGGACGTGCTCGAGATCCTCGCGGTCGAGAAGCCCGAAGGGGTGATCGTGCAGTTCGGCGGCCAGACGCCTCTCAAGCTGTCGCGGGCGCTCGAGGCGGCCGGTGCGCCGATCATCGGCACCTCGCCCGACTCGATCGACGTTGCCGAGGACCGCGAGCGCTTCCAGGCGCTGGTGCAGGCGCTCGGCCTGAAGCAGCCGGCCAACGCCACGGCGCGCAACGAGGAGCAGGGGGTGAAACTGGCGCGCGAGGTGGGCTTCCCGCTGGTGGTGCGCCCGTCGTACGTGCTTGGCGGCCGCGCGATGGAGGTGGTGTTCAGCGAGGAGGACCTGCGCGCCTACATGACGAACGCGGTGCAGGCCTCGAACGACAGCCCGGTGCTGCTCGATCGCTTCCTCGACGTCGCCACCGAGGTGGACGTGGATGCGGTGTGCGACGGCGAGGACGTGCTGATCGGCGGCATCATGGAGCACATCGAGCAGGCGGGCGTGCATTCCGGGGATTCGGGCTGCTCGCTGCCGCCCAACAGCCTCACCCGGGAGCTGCAGGCGCAGCTGCGCGAGCAGACCCGCAGGCTCGCCCGCGCACTGAACGTCGTCGGGCTGATGAACGTGCAGTTCGCGATCCAGAACGGCGTGATCTACGTCCTCGAGGTCAACCCGCGCGCCTCGCGCACCGTGCCGTTCGTCTCCAAGGCGACCGGGCTGCCGCTCGCCAAGATTGCCGCGCGCGTCATGACCGGGCGCAAGCTCAAGCAGCTGGTCGGCGCGGTGGAGCGCGTGCCGGGGTACTTCTCGGTCAAGGAGGCGGTGTTCCCGTTCGTCAAGTTCCCCGAGGCGGATCCGATCCTCGGACCCGAGATGAAATCCACCGGCGAGGTGATGGGTACCGGGCGTACCTTCGGCGAGGCGTACGCCAAGGCACAGACCGCCTCGGGCGTCACCCTGCCGCGCAAGGGTGTGTGCTTCATCAGCGTACGCGACCGCGACAAGGCGGGCGCCGTCGAGCTGGCGAAAAAGCTGATTGAGCGTGGCTTCGAGGTGCTGGCGACCGACGGCACGGCGCGCGCGCTCACCGCGGCAGGCGTCGCCTGCCGCCGCGTGAACAAGGTGCGCGAGGGCCGGCCGCACATCGTCGACATGATCAAGAATGACGAGATCGACCTGATCGTGAACACCACCGAGGGCAAGCTCGCCATCCGCGAATCGAACTCGATCCGCCGCGAGGCGGTGCATCGCCGGGTGACGTACTACACGACGCTCGCCGCCGGACTCGCGACCTGCGAGGCGCTCGACCACCTCGATGAGGTCGAGGTCAACCGGCTGCAGGATCTGCACGCCGAGGCAGCAAGCGCATGAAGCGTACGCCGATGACGCGGCGTGGCGCGGAGGCGCTGCGCGAGGAGCTCAAGCGGCTCAAGTCGCAGGAGCGCCCGCGCATCATCAAGGCGATCGCCGAGGCGCGCGGCCACGGTGACCTGTCGGAGAACGCCGAATATCACGCTGCGCGCGAGCAACAGGGGTTCATCGAGGGGCGCATCACGCAGCTCGAGCACAAGCTGGCGAACGCCGAGGTGATCGATCCGGCGAGCCTGCCGAACACCGGCAAGGTGGTGTTCGGCGCAACCGTGGAGCTCGAGGACCAGGCCGACGGTGCGCGCGTCGTCTACCAGATCGCCGGCGAGGACGAGGCCGACATCCGCGAGGGCCGCATCTCGATCACCTCGCCGATCGCGCGCGCCCTGGTCGGCAAGGAGCAGGGCGACGTGGTGGAGGTGGCGGCCCCCGGCGGCACGCGCGCTTACGAGATCGTGGCGGTGCGCCTGAGGTAGCCGGCGGCTGCCCGCCGCGCAGCAACGATGCCGGGCCGGTCCAAAGGCAAGAGCCCCAAAGGCAAGAGCGGCCGATCGAGGAGCAGCGACCGTTGGCTGCGCGAGCACTTCGCGGATCCGTTCGTGCGCCGCGCGCACGCCACGGGCTGGCGCTCGCGGGCGGTGTTCAAGCTCGAGGAGATCGACCGGCGCGAGCGGCTGCTTCGGGCCGGCGCGGTGTGCCTGGACCTGGGGGCGGCCCCGGGTGCCTGGAGTCAGTACGCCCGCGGCCGGGTCGGCGCACGCGGCCGGGTGGTCGCGAGCGACATCCTGCCCATGACCGAGGTCTCCGGAGTCGAGTTCGTGCAGGGAGACCTGCGCGAGGCCGAGGTGTTCGAACGGCTCCTGGCGCTGCTGCCGGGCGGGCAGGTCGATGTCGTACTCTCGGACATGGCGCCGTCCCTGAGCGGTGTGGACGTCATCGATCAGCCCCGCGCCATGCAGCTGGCGGAGCTGGCGCTCGACATGGCGGCGCGCGTCTTGAAGCCGGGCGGGTCCGCCCTGATCAAGCTGTTCCAGGGGTCCGGGTTCGAGCAGCTCGTCCGGACCGCACGCGGTGAATTCGGCAGGGTCAAACTGGTCAAACCGGCAGCCTCCCGGTCCCGTAGCCCTGAGATGTACCTGCTGGCCATGCAGTTTCGCTTGGTGTAGGTTCGGCGGAGGCATCAGGCGGCGCTCCACCAAAGGACGGAAGCCCTTGAACGACTTGACAAAGAATATCCTGCTCTGGGTCGTCATCGTGATCGTGCTGTTGCTCGTCTTCAGCCGTTACATGCCGACCGTCGGGCAGCCGCAGCAGGTTGCCTACTCGGCCTTCCTCGACGATGTGAAAAGCGGTCGGGTGGACAGGGTCACCCTGCAGGGCGAGATGATCTACGGGGAGCGCAAGGACAAGTCGACCTTCAAGACCTACAACCCCGAGACCGACTACACGGCGCTCATTGGCACGCTCGAGAAGAACAGCGTCGTCATCGAGGGCGAGCCTCCCAAACAGCCCAATTACCTGGGGCAGCTGCTCCTGCAGCTGGCGCCGGCGCTGCTGCTGATCGTGGTGTTCGTGTACATGCTGCGGCAGATGCAGGGGGCATCCGGCGGTCGCGGCGCCATGTCCTTCGGCAAGAGCCGCGCGCGCCTCCTCGGCGAGGACCAGGTCAACGTCACCTTCGCGGACGTTGCGGGGGTCGATGAGGCCAAGCAGGAGGTGGGCGAGATCGTCGACTTCCTGAAGGACCCGGGGAAGTTCCAGAAGCTCGGCGGCAAGATCCCCAAGGGGGTGCTGATGGTCGGCTCGCCGGGCACCGGCAAGACGCTGCTGGCGCGCGCCATCGCCGGTGAGGCGAAGGTACCGTTCTTCACCATCTCGGGCTCCGACTTCGTCGAGATGTTCGTCGGTGTCGGCGCCTCGCGGGTGCGCGACATGTTCGAGCAGGCGAAGAAGCACGCACCCTGCATCATCTTCATCGACGAGATCGACGCCGTCGGCCGGCACCGTGGCGCGGGTCTCGGCGGCGGACACGACGAACGCGAGCAGACGCTCAATCAGCTGCTGGTGGAGATGGATGGCTTCGAGGGCAACGAAGGCATCATCGTCATCGCCGCCACCAACCGTCCCGACGTGCTCGATCCGGCGCTGCTGCGCCCGGGTCGCTTCGACCGCCAGGTCGTGGTGCCGCTGCCCGATGTGCGCGGCCGCGAGCAGATCCTGCGCGTGCACATGCGGCGCGTGCCGCTGGCCGACGACGTCAAGCCGGCGCTGATCGCGCGCGGCACGCCCGGCTTCTCGGGCGCGGATCTCGCCAACCTCGTGAACGAGGCGGCGCTGTTCGCCGCGCGCGCCAACAAGCGCATCGTCGGCATGGACGAGTTCGAGCAGGCCAAGGACAAGATCATGATGGGCGCCGAGCGGCGCTCCATGGTGATGAGCGAGGCCGAGAAGCGTATGACCGCCTATCACGAGGCCGGCCACGCCATTGTCGGCATGACCGTGCCCGAGCACGATCCGGTCTACAAGGTCACCATCATTCCGCGCGGCCGCGCGCTCGGCGTTACGCAGTTCCTCCCCGAGCAGGACCGCTATAGCTTCTCCAAGCGCCGCATCGAGAGCGCCATTGCGACGCTCTTCGGCGGACGCATCGCCGAGGAGCTGATCTTCGGCCCCGAGTCGGTGACCACGGGAGCGGCCAACGACATCGAGCGCGCCACCGAGCTGGCGCGCAACATGGTCACCAAGTGGGGCCTGTCCGACAAGCTCGGGCCGCTCACTTATTCCGAGGAGACCGGCGAGGTGTTCCTCGGCCGCAGCGTCACCCAGCACAAGCAGGTCTCGGACGTCACCGCACACGCGATCGACGAGGAGGTGCGGCGGGTGATCGAGGCGAACTTCAAGCGGGCGCGCGACATCCTCGTCAGCTCGCTCGACAAGCTGCACCTCATGGCCGATGCGCTCATGAAGTACGAGACCATCGACGAGGAGCAGCTCAAGGACATCATGGCCGGCCGCACTCCGAAGCCGCCTGCGGGCTGGGACGACTCACTGTCGAATCGCCCGCCCCCGGCACCGGCCACTGGGCCCGTGGCCGGTGGGCCAGTGATCCCGGCGGGTCAGCACTAACGAAGAAGGGCCGGCGGGCCTCAGGGAGCGCCGCGCCGCGCGCGCCCCCGGCGCGCCTCGTCTCGCTCCGGCGCGCCGGGTGAAGGGTGGGCTCGCGCGATGTTTGTTTTCCCGATAGTTGGCGAATTCGCCAACTATCGCCAAAAGGGACCCAAGCAAG
>JASHTN010000124.1 GCA_030040525.1 Gammaproteobacteria bacterium
GCGTGACGATGGTCGCCTGGTTGGCGCGCGCATAGACCTTCAGCGCCCCGAGCATGGTCGCATCCCAGGTGAGGGGCGAATTCGCATTGATAAGGCTGATGATGCAGGTGCGCGGCTTGCCGGTCTGCGGGTCGGTGAAGCTGTCGCCGAACAGGATCCTGGTCATCTCGACCGTGTCGTGCGCGCGCTCGGGATGGGTGACCGACCCCATGTACGGCTTGTCGCTGTACTTCATGTGGCTGTACACCATGTCGAAATGCCGCTTGTTGACCGGCAGATCGACCGGCTCGCAGACGGTGCCGCCCGAGTGATGCAGCGACGGCGCGAGGTATGCGAGCTTGACGAAGTTCCTGAAATCCTCGATGCGGGCGTAGCGCCGCCCTTCATCGAGGTTGCGCACGAACGGCGAGCCGTAGGCGGGGGCGAGCACGGTACGGTTGCCGCCGATGATCACGGTGTGCTGCGGATTGCGCGCGTGCTGCGTGAATTCCTTTGGCGCCGAGCGGCGCACGATCTCGCGGCACATGCCGCGCGGGAAGCGCACCCGCTCGCCCTTGACGTCGGCGCCGGCATCCTTCCACAACTTGAGCGATTCCGCGTCGTCGCGAAAGTCGATGCCGACCTCCTCGAGGATGGTATCGGCGTTGTGCTCGAGCAGCTCGAGGCCCTCGTTTCCGAGCACCTCGTAATAAGGAATCTTCCGGGTGATGTACGGAACAAACGCGTGGCTGCGCGCGGTGCGCGCTGCGATCTTGGCGTCCCGCCCGCTCGGGCGGCGGCCGCGCGCGGGCTGACCGGGCTGCTGCTGCGCATCCATTAGCTTCGTCCTGAAAGCCCATTATGGGTCACACGCCGGCAGCCCGCCTGACCGATATGCGGCATGGACTTCTCCGGCAGCGTCACACTGCCCGGGCACCGGCCGCGGCCATCGCTCGCCCTCAGGGGGCGGCGACGACCGGCAGCTCGATGAAGGTCGCGCTGTCGCCCGCGTGGTACACGCGCTGCGTTGCCTTGCGGTAATCGGCCGGCTTGGCGAAGAAGATGTTCCCGACGTAGCTCTGCGGATTACGGTCGTAGAGCGGGAACCAGCTCGACTGGATCTGCACCATGAGGCGGTGCCCCGGCAGGAACACGTGGTTGGCGTGCGGCAGGGCGAAGCGATAGGGCTGCGCCTTGCCGGGCGGGATCGCGCTCGGGTGCTCGAGACTGTCGCGATAGCGGCCACGGAAGATATCCATGCCGATCGCGAGCTCATAGCCGCCCAGGGGCGGGTCCGACGGCACCTCGTCGGGATAGAGGTCGATCAGCTTCACCACCCAGTCGCTGTCGGTTCCGGAGGTGGACGCGTAGAGGTTCACCATCGGCGCCCCGGCGATGTGCAGCGGCTGAGTCAGCACTGCCGAGACGTAGGTGAGCACGTCCGGCCGGTCGGTCACCGCGCGCTGGTCCAGCAGCAGCCAGCGCTGCCACGCCGCGCGGTCGCCGAAGCTCACCGGCCGCGGCTGATAGGGCACGGGTTTCATTGGGTCGGAAACGTATTCGTCGAACGCCTCGCCGCCCTTCGGCGGCGCGTCGAAGCCGAGACCGAACCCGGGCTCGAGGTACAGGCGCTGCGGCTTCGATGGGCAGCCCGACTCGCATGACAGCGGCCAGCGGGCCAGGCGCTGCCAGCGATTGACGCCGGTCTCGTAGACGTAGGCTGCCGGCGTGTCGGCCTTGGGCGCGCCGTCCTTCAGGTGCTCGTCGAAGAACGGCAGGATGATGTCGCGGCGCACCTGCGCCGCCGTGTCGCCGTCGAACTTGAGCGGCCCGAGCGTCGTACCGTCAGCGTTGATGCCGCTGTGCCGCCAGGGACCGAGGACGAGGAAGTTCCGCTCGTGGCTCGAGTCCTGCGGCTCGGTCGCGAGATAGGTGTGGATGCCGCCATACATGTCCTCCTGGTCCCAGAGGCTGGTGATGTAGAGCGTCGGAACGCTGAGCGGTTGCGCGGCGAGGATCCGGTCGAGTGCCTGCTCGCTCCAGAACTGATCGTACGCGGGGTGCTCGCTCAGCTTCTGAAAGAAGGGCAGCGCATCGATGCCGAAGCGGTGCGCAAAAGCACCGGCGGAGCCGAGCTCGAGGAACAGCTGGTAGTCGTCGTGCACGCCGCGTGCGATCTGCTTGCCCTCGCCGCGCTCGGTGGTCTGGCCGTAGATGTAGTCGAAGTTGGTCTGACGGAAGGCGCCGTTGTGGAACCAGTCATCGCCCTTCCAGCCGTCGACCATCGGGCACTCGGGGACCGCGGCCTTGAGCGCCGGGTGCGGGTTGACGAGCGCCATGAGCACCGTGAAGCCCTCGTAGGAGGAGCCGATCATGCCGACCCTGCGGTTCGTCTCCGGGACGTTCTTCACCAGCCAGTCGATGGTGTCGTAGGCGTCGGTCGAGTGGTCGACCGGAGTGTGGTTGAGCGGCCCGCGCAGGAAGCGCGTCATGACGTACTCGCCCTCCGAGCCGTACTTGCCGGGCACGTCCTGGTAGACGCGGATGTAGCCCGCCGCGGCGAACACCTCGTCCGCCACGTTGAGCTCGGCGAGCATGTGCGGGCTTGGCGTGCGCTCGGCGCGCTTGGACGCGTCGTAGGGGGTACGAGTGAGGATGATCGGCGCAGCGCGCGCCCCCTTCGGCATGACGATCACGGTGTGCAACCTGACGCCGTCGCGCATCGGAATCATGACCTCGCGCTTGAGGTAGTCGGCGTCCGCGGTCGGCACCGCGAACTGCGGCGGGATGTCCGGCGTCATCGGCGGGATCTGCGCCGCCGCACTGCTCCCGAGGAGCGGCGTCAGGGACACAACACCAGTCCACAAACACATCGAACGCATGAAATCGCCTCCCGATTGACCCGTCCGATCGCGCGCGGCCGCCAGCCTATAGCGGAGCACACGCCTTTACGTCAAGATTCGCGGATGAAAACAATTCGAGCGGCCGTGCTGCGCGCCGGCCTGGGTCTCCTCGTCGCCGTCCTGACCCCGCTTGCCTTCGCGGCAAGCGCGCCGGGGCAGCCTGTATTCGGGCCCTGGGGTGTCACGCTCGCGTACATGGATACGGGCGTGAGTCCGGGCGAGGACTTCTTCCGCTACAGCAACGGCGGCTGGCTGAGGAGCGCGGTCATCCCGCCGGATCGCCAGTTCGCCGGCGTCAATCTCGAGCTCGATCAGGAGAACGAGACACGGCTCAAGGGCATCGTCGCTGAGCTGGCCGTCAAGCCCGATGCGGCCCTCACGGCCGAGGAGCGCAAGCTGCGCGACCTCTACGACGCCTTCGAGGACACGCGGGCGATCGAGGCGGCGGGACTCGCGCCTGTCAAGGCGGACCTCGAGCGTATCGCCACCCTCAAGAGCTACGCCGAGGTGGCCACGTTGATGGGATCGCCGGCGACCCAGGTGGGCGGACCCTTCGACATCGGCATCGACATCGACGAGAAGAACCCCGACGCGTACGCGATCCTGCTCAGCCAGTCCGGCCTCGGCATGCCCGACCGCGACTATTACCTGCTCAAGGACAAGGACAGCGTCGCGACCCGGGAGGCGTACCGCAAGTACGTCGCCGCCATGCTGGCCTTCGCCGGGGTGCAGACGCCAGCTCGCAGCGCCGCGGTCTACGCGCTCGAGGAGCGGATTGCGCGCGTGCACTGGCCGGCCGCCGAGCGGCGTGAGGCGGAGAAGGTCTACAACCCCCTGAGCCTCTCGGCGCTGCAGAAGTTCGCGCCGCAATTCCCCTGGGGGAGCTACCTCGCGGCAGCCGGGGTGTCGCAGCGCTCACCGAAGGGCGAGCGCGTCGTGGTGGTACGCGAGAAGTCGGCGTTCCCGAAGCTCGCGGCGGTGTTCGCGGCGACGCCCGTCAGCGTGTGGCGCGACTATCTCACGGTGCGCTATCTGCATTCGCGCGCCAGCTACCTGCCCAGGCAGATCGACGACGCCGACTTCGACTTCTACGGCAAGGTCATCGGCGGGCAGAAGCAGCAGCTGCCGCGCGACCTGCGCGGCATCCACCTGCTCGACCGGCAGATGGGCGAGGCGCTCGGCAAGCTGTACGTGGCCAGGTACTTCCCGCCGGAGGCCAAGAGGAAGATCCAGCAGCTGGTTGCGAATCTCCTCAAGGCCTACGAGGCCGACATCGGCACGCTCACCTGGATGGGCCCGACAACGAAGGAGAAGGCGCTGCAGAAGATCCGCCGCTTCACGCCCAAGGTCGGCTACCCCGACAAGTGGCGCGACTACTCGGCGCTCACCATCGTGCCGGGCGAGCTGGTGCGGGATGCGACCAACACCGTGGTGTTCGAATGGAACCGCGAGCTGAAGAGAATCGACAGCCCGGTCGACCGCGGCGAGTGGGACATGACCCCGCCGACCAACAATGCCTACTACAACCCGACGCTCAACGAGATCGTGTTCCCGGCGGGCATTCTGCAGCCGCCCTTCTTCGATCCGAACGCCGACGAGGCGGTCAACTACGGCGAGACCGGCGCCACCATCGGCCATGAGATCAGCCACGGCTTCGACGACCAGGGCAGCAAGTACGACGCCTCGGGGCGGCTGCACAACTGGTGGACTCCGCAGGATCGCAAGGATTTCGATGCGCGCACGGCGGCGCTCGCCCGGCAGTACGACCAGTACCAGCCGCTGCCCGGCCTGCACGTCAACGGCAAGCTCACCCTCGGCGAGAACATCGCGGATCTCGCCGGCCTCGTGATCGCCTACAAGGCCTACCACATCGCGCTCGGCGGCAAGCCCGCCCCGGTGCTGAGCGGCTTCAGCGGCGATCAGCGCTTCTACATCGCCTACGGGCAGAGCTGGCGGGAAGTGTGGACCGACGGACTGACCCGCCGCATCGTGCTGTCGAACCCGCACAGCCCATCGAAGTTCCGCGTCGACGGGGTGGTGCGCAACGACGATGGCTGGTACACGGCGTTCCCGCAGATCAAGCCCGGCGACACCTACTACCTGCCGCCCGCCGAGCGCGTCCACCTCTGGTGAGCGTGCGGCGCGCCGGCGCACTGCGGCAGCGTCTGTCGTAGCGTCAGCAGCTCTCCTCCGCCTGGTGGGCGCTCGCCAGGGCGGCGAGGCTCGCGAAACGGAAGTCGTAGCGCGCCGCGCCCTGCGGCGGCAGCGTTGCACCCCAGCCCTCCCGGCTCTGCCGCCGGTCGATCCAGGCGGACCTGAGTCCCGCTGCCTGGGCGGGCGCATGGTCGTGATAGAGGCTCTGTGCGGTGTGCAGGATCCGCTCTGCGGCGCAGCCAAGCTTCGCCACAGTGTCGATGAGATAGCGGAAGTTGCGCGGGTCTGGCTTGTAGGAGCCGATGTCCTCGGCAGTGCAGACGGCATCGAAGCTGACGCCGAGCTGCCGATTGCTGCCCGCGAAGCTCGCACGATCGACGTTCGAGAGAATCACCAGCTTATAGTGCCGCTTGAGATAGCCGAGCGCCGCCGCAGTGTCGGGAAACGCGGGCCATCCTGGCACCGAACGTCCGAACGCCGCGTGCTCGGCCTCCGGCAGCCTCACGTCCCACTGCCGGGCGAGACGCCGGTGGACCTCGGTGAGCAGCTCCGGGTAGCGCAGCGAGGGGCTCGCGCTCTGCTGCGCCGCCTCGTGCCGCGCGAACTCCGCGAGCACCGCATCGCGCGCGAGTGTCACCCGCCCGGCATGCAGCAGCGGCTCGAGCGCGGCATGGAGGCCCGTCTCCCAGTCGATCAGCGTGCCGTAACAATCGAAGCTCAGGACCGTGAAATCGCGCAGCCGCATTCCGAGTCACCTCTGCGGAGTCACAGCGTCACGGACCCGCGCCCGAGCTCGATGACATCCCCGCTCACCAGCACGTGCCGCTGCTCATCCACCCGCAGCCGCAGCGCCGACGGCCGGCCGGTGTACTCGCCCTGGGAGATCTCGAGCTCGCACGGCAGGCTGCGCCCCATCGCGAGATACCAGCCGCCGAGGTTCGCGGTCGCGGATCCCGTCGCCGGGTCCTCGAGCACCGCCGAGCCCTTGGGGAAGAAGAACCGCGCCAGCAGTCCGCCCGGGGTGGGCGCGAACACGTACGCCATGCTCTGGCCGTCGGCGCTGCGCAGCTGCCGCAGCAGATCGGCGCGCACCTGTGCACGGCGCACCGCCGCCTCGGTGGCCAGCGGCACGATGAGCTGCTCCGTGCCCGCGCTCACCCACAGCGGCCGCTCGGCGATCTCGCGCTCCTCGAGGCCGAGCATGGCCGCGAGCGTCAGGCGCGGCTCCTCCACCTCGCGCCAGCGCGGCGTGTTCGCCTGCAAAGTCCAGCGGTCCCCCGAAGCCCGCACCGGGATCACCCCGGCCTGCATCTCGAGCGTCAGCCGGTCGCCGCCGAGGCCCAGCGCACGGCACACGTGTGCCGTGCCAAGCGTCGGATGCCCGGCGAAGGGCATCTCGTACGCCGGTGTGAAGATGCGCACCCGGGCGCTCGCGCGCTCGGAGGGCAGGATGAAGGTGGTCTCCGACAGATTGAACTGCAGCGCCAGCGCCTGCATTCTTACCGTATCGAGCGACTGCGCCCGCTCGAACACGCACAGCGGATTGCCGCTGAGCGGCGCACGGTCCTGAGTGGTAAAGACATTGACGAGGCGATAGGAGTACTGAGCCATAGCGAGCGCAATTGTAACGACCGCTCTGCTCTTCCGCGACGATGCCTACCTGAAGAGCGCCCCCGCGCGCGTGCTCGCGGCGGGGCCGAACGGCATCGAGCTCGACCGCACCGTGTTCTATCCGCTCGGCGGCGGCCAGGCGGGCGACACCGGGACTCTGCTGCGCGCCGACGGCGCGCGCATCCCGATCACCGACACCCGCAAGGGCGAGACACCGGAGCGCGTGCTGCACGTGCCCGCCCCCGGCAGCCCGCTGCCGGAGCCGGGCGAAGCCGTCAGGCTCGAGCTCGACTGGGATCGGCGCTACCGGCTGATGCGGCTGCACACGGCGTTGCATCTCCTGTCCTGCGTGATCGTCGCACCGGTCACGGGCGGCAACATCGTGCCCGAGAAGGCGCGGCTCGATTTCGACATTGACCTGAGCCTGCTCGACGCCGCACGCATCGAGCGCGAGACCAACGCGCTGATCGCCTCCGCCGTGGCCACCGAAACCAGCTGGATCACGGACGCGGAGCTCGAGGCACAGCCGGAGCTGGTCAAGACCATGAGCGTGCAGCCGCCGCGCGGGGCGGGACGGGTACGGCTGCTGCGAATCCCGGGCATCGACCTGCAGCCCTGCGGCGGCACGCATGTCGCCGATATCGCCGAGATCGGCGCGATCCGCGTGCTGAAAATCCGCAGCGAGGGCCGGCGCAACAAGCGCGTCGAGATCGCCCTTAGCGGTAGCGGCTGACCTCGATGCCGTTGCCGACGTTGAGCAGCACCGAAGTCATGTCGCGCGCCTCGCGGACCCGCCGGCGATACGCCTCGGCGTGCGGGCGCGCGCTCTCCGGCTCGAGCATGTTGTCGGCGACCACGATCGCGCCCGGGGCGAGCTTGGGGTGCAGCAGATCGAACACCGGCACGTACAGGTTCTTCCACAGATCGATCAGCACGAGGTCGAAGGGACCGGCAAGCGCCGCGAGCGTCTCGAGCGCATCGCCGATGCGGAACTCGACGTAAGCGGCGAGCCCGGCGCGCGAGAGTTGTGCGCGGGCATACTCGGTCTTGGCGGCCTTGAGCTCGAGCGAGATGACCTTGCCGGAGGCCGCGCGCGCGGCATCCGCGAGCCAGGTCGTCGAATAGCCGTAGGAACTCCCCACCTCGAGGATGCGCCGGGCCTGCGCCTCGCGGCCGATCACGTTGAGCAGCGTGCCCGTGGCGCGTCCGACCGGCAGCAGCAGCTCATCGAGCCGCCGCTCGGCCTCCTCGGCGGAGAGCGTGCTCCAGAGCTGCTCCTCGCGCTCGGCACGCGCCTCGTAGTCGCGGATCACGCTCAGCACCTTCTCATCGACGCACGCCGGCTGCATTGACGATCCTCCTCACCGACCGCGGCAGCTTAACATCGCCGCCGGACGGCCCCGCGACGCGCGGCGCCACCGGCGGCACCGCGGCAAGGCTGGCCAACCTTGCGCGTGTACTTTCATGAACTTAGCCTATACATTGAATGTGAGCTCCTGATCGGGAAGTGAGGACTGCTCCCATGAAGGACGTACCAACCGTGTCGGGAAGCACCGCCGGGATTCCCTACACCGTGAAGCTCGCGGACGACCTGGCGCACCACTGGCTCGCCGACGAGCCGGCGAGCCTCGGCGGCGCCAATCGCGGCCCGACACCGCACCACCTGCTGCTCTCGAGCCTCGGCGCCTGCACCGCGATCACGCTCTCGATGTACGCCGGGCACAAGGGCTGGGCGCTGCACGGTGTCGATGTCGAGCTACAGTTCAACCCCCAAGGCAGGCCCGCGCAGGGCGGCAACGAGATCCGCCGCCGGGTCGGGCTGCGCGGCGAGCTCACTCCCGAGCAGCGCGAGCGGCTGCTCGAGATCGCGAAGGCCTGTCCCATCCACCGTGTGCTGAGCGGCGAGATTCGCATCGCCACCTCACTCGCGCGGGATCTCGTTCCAGTCGCTGCGCCGGAGAGCCGCACATGACCGACCTGGCACCAGTTGTCCCGCCGTCGCCCGCAACCGACGCTGCCCCCTGTCCCGACCATCCGCTGCTCGAGCGCATCGAGACGCGCGCCACCGAGATCGGCGGCGGGCTCATGATCCGGCGCGCGCTGCCGAATCGACGGCGGCGCACGGTCGGCGCCTGGTGCTTCCTCGATCACGCCGGCCCGCTCGACTACCCCCCCGGGGCGGGGCTGCGCGTCGGCCCGCACCCGCACATCGGGCTGCAGACCTTCACCTGGATGATCGAGGGCGACGTCGTGCACCGCGACAGCCTCGGCAACGAGCAGCTGATCACCCCCGGACAGGTCAATCTCATGACGGCCGGGCGCGGCATCTCCCACTCGGAGGACTCGGCGCCGGGGCCGGGCGGGAGGCTGCACGCCGCGCAACTGTGGATCGCGCTCCCCGAAGCGCACCGGCACGGGCCGCCGGCGTTTCGCAATTACCCGCGCCTGCCGCTCATCGAGCGCGGCGGCTTCGCCGTGCGCGTGCTGGCCGGGAGCGCCCTCAGCGAGAGCTCGCCCGTCGAGGTGTACTCCCCGCTCATGGCTGCAGACCTCTCGGCCGTCGGAGCCGCGCGCCTCGAGATGCCGCTCATCGCGGCGTTCGAGCACGCGGCGCTGGTGCTCGGCGGCACGGCCACCGTCGAGGGCGAGTCGCTCAGCCCCGGAACACTCCTCTACCTCGGCACCCGCCGCGAGCGGCTCGCGGTCGCCTGCGAGCGCGCGGCGCGCGTTCTCATCGTGGGCGGTGCGCCCTTCGGCGAGGAAGTGCTGCTATGGTGGAACTTCGTCGCGCGCCGCGTCGAGGAGATGGAGGAAGCGACCCGCGCCTGGAACAGCGGCGAGCGTTTCGGCGAGGTGCGCGGCAGCCCTTCGCCGCGGCTGCTTGCCCCCGATGTCAGCGGCTTGCGCCTGCGCGGGTCCAGGCCGCGCTGAGCGCGAGCTTCTGCTTCAGGTACACGAAGCTCAGCGCCCACATTTCGGCGGCCTGCTTGTGGTTGGCTGCCGCGGCATGGCCGCCGTCGGTGTTCTCGTAGAACAGCACGTCGTGCCCCTGCGCCTCCATGCGCGCGGCCATCTTGCGCGCATGCACCGGCGTCACCCGGTCGTCACTCGTTGCCGTCACGAAGAACACCGGCGGGTAGGTGGTGCCCTTGCGCACGTTCTGGTAGGGCGAGTACCTCATGATCCAGGCGCGGTCGGCAGGCTTCGCCGGATCGCCGTACTCAGCCTCCCAGGACGCTCCCGCGCCGATGTGCGTGTAGCGGATCATATCGACCAGCGGCACCTGGCAGACCACCGCGCCGAACAGCCCGGGGCGCTCCACCATGTTGGCACTCACGAGCAATCCGCCGTTCGAGCCGCCCATGATGCCGAGCTGGCGCGGCGTGGTGATGCCGCGCCTCACCACGTCCTCGGCGACCGCCTGGAAGTCGTCGTAGGCTCGCTGGCGGTGCGCGAGCAGCGCCGCCTGATGCCAGGCGGGGCCGTACTCGCCGCCGCCACGGATGTTGGCGACGACGAACACCCCGCCGCGCGTCAGCCAGAGCATGCCGAAGTTCGGTGAATAACTTGGCGTCAGGGAGATCTCGAAGCCACCGTAGCCGTAGAGCACGGCAGGAGACGGGCCCGAGAGATTCTTCGCGCGCGTCACGAAGTACGGCACGCGTGTGCCGTCCGCAGACGTCGCAAAGAACTGCTGCGTCTCGAGATTCGAGGCGTCGAAGCGCGCCGGCAGCGACTTGATCGCGACCGGGTTGCCATCGCCGCCGTCGGCGTAGAGCGTGGTGGGCGTCGTGAAGCTTTCGAAGCGGAACTGCGCTTCCGCTCCCCAGTCGTTGACGGACACGATGTGCGTCGAGCCGCCGGCGGGCAGCGGCAGCGTCGCCTGGCTCCAGCCGCCCGCCCCGTCCGGGCGGAACACGTGGATGCTGCCGGTGACGTCGTGGTAGATCGAGGCGTAAACGGCGTCGCGGCCGGCGGCCACCTCGCCGACGGCGCTGTGCGCGTCAGGCGTGTAGAGCACGGCCACCTTCTCGGGCGGCAGCGGTTTACCGTCGTCCGGCTCGCCCGCCTGCGGCACCGGGTAGGCGATGAGCGCGCCCTGGGGGATGCGGGCGGCACCGGCCGGCGTCCAGTCCTCGCGCAGCGTGAAGACGAGATTGTCGCCCTGCGCGCCCTTGAGATCCGCGCCAAGCGGCAGGGGCAGCCGGCGGGTGCGGCCGTCGGGCGCGAGCAGGTAGTACTCGCAAGTGAAGAAGCCGACGTCGCGCTGCACGAGCGCGATCGTCCGCGCGGGCGAGTGAAACACGACACCGGCCGAGGCAACATCGCTGTCTTTGCCCTCAAAGAGGGTCGCGGCGCTCGCCATGGGCGCGCCGCGCTTCCACAGCTTCACGACCCGCGGGTACCCGGAGGTGGTCATCGAGCCTGGGCCGAAGTCGGTTCCGAAGAGCACCGTGTCCTCATCGAGCCAGGTGATCGCGGACTTGGCCTCGATGAGCCCGAAGCCGTCCTTGACGAAGGTCTTCGTCGCCGGGTCGAACTCCCGGACCACGACCGCATCACCACCGCCGCGCGACAGGTTCAGCAGACAGCGCCGCAGCGACGGCGAGCAGTCCGCGCCCTTCCACACCCAATTCTCGTGCTCGTCGGCGGCGAGCTTATCGACATCGAGCAGCAGGTCCCAGGCGGGCGCGGCCTGCGCATAGTCCGCGATGCTGGTGCGCCGCCAGATGCCTTTGGGGTGCTCTGCGTCCTGCCAGAAGTTGAACACGTACTGGTGGTCGAGGTCTGCGTAGGGAATCCGGTCGGTCGCATCGAGCACCTTGAGGATCGCGTCGAAGTCCTTCTGATAGTCGGGATCCGCCTGCAGCACGGCCATCGAGCGCGCGTTCTGCTCCTTGACCCACTCGAGCGGTTTCGCGCCGTGAATGTCCTCGAGCCACAGATATGGGTCGGCGGGCACTGCGGCCGTCTGATTGCTGTTGTCCACGCTGTTCGCTCCGTCGGCCCCCGTGCAGAGGAAGGTGCTCATCAGAGCCACGAGAGCCCCGGGGAACCGCATCCCTCGCGTACACGCCTGGTCTGTCACCGTGTCGTCTCCTCGCCGCAGCGGAGCGCCATCCAGCGCCATCTTATAATCAATCCGCAACCCAGTAACCGCTCGAGGGGAGCGCGACGACATGCGGCTCGAAGATCTACCGTTCAGGCCCATCCGGGGGAGCCTCTACGACCCGCGCGAGCTGCTCGCGGGCTTTGACCCGGCGCGGCCGCAGTCGCTGGTGCAGGTGCCCGATTTCCAGATCTACCGCTACTTCGTCCTGAAGGGGCGCGCGGCGCCCGCCGATGCCGTCGCCGGCATGATGGAGGCGCTGCACGACAACTCGATCCTCGAAGCCATGCTCGAGTTCCTCGCACGGCACCCGAAGATCGCCGCCATCATGGGCGGCCACGACGAGCCGCGCGGCTCACCGACTTACCGGCAGGTCGTTGCGATCTCGCGCAAGCTGTCGGCCAAGGGCTACCTCATGGCTAGCGGCGGGGGACCGGGGGCGATGGAGGCGACTCACCTCGGCGCGCTCTTGAGCGGCGCATCGAAAGCCGAGGTCGAGCGCAGCGTCACGCGCCTCGCCCGACGAGCCGCCAGGCTCCCCGACTCGCACGCGGTCGTCAACAGCCGCGGGGTGCCGAACCGCAAGCTGGTCGCACAACTGCACGCGTGGGTGGTGCCGGCCTACGAGCTGCTGGGGAAACTCGCCGGTGCCGGCCGGCCGAGCCTCGGCGTGCCCACCTGGTACTACGGGCATGAGCCGCTCACACCGCTCGCGACTCGGATTGCGAAATACTTCCAGAACAGTGTCCGCGAGGATGTGCTGCTGGCGCTCGCGACCAACGGCATCATCTTCACGCGCGGCAAGGCCGGCACGCTCCAGGAGGTGTTCCAGAGCGCCAACAAGAATTACTACCTGAGCGGCTCTGAGCCCTTCGCGCCGATGGTGTTCTTCGACAAAGTCTATTGGACCAAGGAGCTTCCCGTGTACTCGCTGCTGCGCAACCTGTTCGTGAACAACGGGCGCGGCGGCAACTTCAGTAAGCACGTCCTCTTCACCGACGAGGTCGATGAAGCCGTGGACTTCATCGCCGGGCTCAAGCCGCGGCCGCAGCGCCTGAGTCAGCGCCTGGAGGCCCTGGGCCTGAGGCGCCCGGCTGCGCTGCTTTAGAATTGCAGCATGAACCCGATTCGGATCGGGACCCGCGACGGCCTTTGCCCGGCCTATGTCTGCCGCGCCGCATCCGGGGCGCGGCAGTAGAATCGTGGCGGCATGCGGACCGCCCTTCTCATCCCCCTCGCCTGCGCCGCCCTCGCCGGGGCGATGGGCTGCGCGCATCTCAATGTGCAGAACCTGGGACACGGTCGCTACTCACTCACCGCCACCGCGCCCTCGGGCGGCTTCTATGGCAGCCGCGAGGCCGCCGTCGAGCGAGCCAACGAATTCTGCAGGCGGCAGGGTACAGCGGCCGTGACCGACGGGTTCTACGACAAGTCCCGGCTCGGGCCGCAGGGAGAGCACACCACCAGCGTCCTGTTCAGGTGCACGGTGCCGCAGTCGCTGCGCTTTTGACGCGGGTGCGCCTGATAGCCTGGGGATCAATGACCGAGCGCCAATCACAACACTGGACGCTGTCGGGCACTGGTTTGGTGCTCGCGCTGGGCTTCGCGGTCCTGCCGCTGAGCCATTGGGGCGAGAGTTACATCGGCCGACCCTGGGGCAGAGAGGTGCTATGGTGGGTGGCGGGGCTTGTGGTCCTCGCCTATGTGATTGCCGCCGAGCGGCGTCCGCTCAGCTCCATCGGCTTTCGCACGCCCGGCTGGTGGGATATCGGTTTGGGTCTGATCTTCGGTATCGTGCTGTTTGTCGGCGCGGCTGTATTGGACGGCATCGTGTTTCCGGCCCTGCATCTCAAGATCAATACCGCCACCTATAATGCCATCATCGGAACGCCGCTTATGTACCGCATCGCACTGGTCAGCCGCGCCGCGGTGTGCGAGGAAATTCTCTTCCGCGCCTACCCCCTCGAACGGCTCCGAGAGTGGAGCGGCAGCGTCATGCTCGCGAGCGTGGTCAGCTGGGCTATCTTCACCTATGCCCATCTCTCAACGTGGGGTGCCCCCCAACTCATTGTGGCTGGGTTCGGCGGCGCACTGCTGACGATCCTCTATCTTTGGCGTCGCAACATCTGGAGCAACATGCTCGCGCACTGGATCGCGGACAGTAGTTTCGTGCTGGTCCCGCTTCTGAGCGCGCATCATTGACAGGCGGTGCAAGCACCGAACCGTCCGCTATCTAGAAAACTACCAGGCGGCCGACCGCGGGATCGACGACTTCATGACCGTCCCGCGCTCGCGCCCAGGGTGAGGAGAAGCTCGTCCAGTTGTTCGAACGCCTCGCTAAACCCACCTGTACTCCCGGAAGCGATGGCATCGTCGAGAGCTTCGTTCGAGGAATAAAGGTCATGCATGATCACCAGGGTCTCGGCTCCCCGTTCCTCGAACGTCACCGTGGTAACGGCCCCACCTTCGCCGCCTTCGTCATTCGTCCAGACGAGACGGGAGTGCGGCGTCACTTCGAGGTACCTGCCGAAGAACTCCATAGGCTGCTCGGCGGCAGGGTGGCCGAACACGAAACGATAGGTGCCCCCTGCACGGACATCGACCTCGCAGGAAATAAAGGATATCCCAAATGACTTCGGTGCCCACCACCGTTTGAGGAGCTCGGGCTTGGTCCACGCCTCAAATACGAGGCGCGCCGGGCCGTTGAAGGTACGTGCAACGACCAGCTCTCGCGCGGATTTTCGTTCCACCGTCGTGCGGCTCTTCATGGGTGCAGGCTCATCCGCTCTTCTTGCGTCCATCGACCTTCTCCCTCCGTTTCAGTTCCTCTACAACCTTGTCCAGTTCGTCGAAGCGTACGCCCCAGAGCTGGCGGTACCTCTCGATCCATGCCGCCTCTTCCTCCAGTCGGCGCGGGCCGAGCTTGCAGGTCCGCACGCGCCCGACCTTCTGCGTGGTGACGAGCCCCGCCTGCTCCAAGATGCCGACATGCTTCTTCATGCCCGTGAGAGTCATGTGGAACTTCGCGGCAAGGTCCGTGATTGAAGCGTTTGTACGTCCGAGCTGCTCGAGAACGCCGCGTCGGGTGGCGTCCGAAAGAGCGGCGAACGAGGCATCGAAGTCGGCCCTGTGATACTGAACCATATGGTTCAGTATGTAACACACGGATTCGCGGTATGCAAGGGAGGCGACTGACTGCTCTGCCGGGAATTATCGGCGGTCAATTGCGGACACGCTCCGAGAGGCGCGGAGTCAGGGGACCAGCACGATCCGTGAGTCGGTGTCGACAGCACCCCAAACGTGGCTGATATCCCCGAGCGGCACCGCCTTGATGGCTGCCTTGAATGCGGCGGATGGAGCAGCTTGGAGCATTCCCTTGACAGCCTGGAGAAGTCTGGGAAGCGGGACACTCGCGATGCCGCTGCCCATGAGCTCGAGCGCGCTGGAGCGCAGTGCAGCGCTTGGCAGGGTGATCTCTCGCCCGCTGATTGAGCCAATCTCCACGTAGCGGATCGGCACTCCTTCCGGGGCCGCCTTTGCCGCCGCGATCATCAGCGTCTCGGCACTAACTCCCCACAGATAATCGAGAACGATGTCGACTCCGTCCTGAAACACCTTCTTGAAGGACTCCTCGAGGGTATCCCGATTCTCGACCAGTTGGACAATCACGTCAGCACCGAGGGCGCGGAGATCATCGCTAGGCCGGCGTCCCGTGGCGATGACTTTCCTCGCACCGAGATGCTTGGCAATCTGTATGGCGAGCCTGCCAGAGGTTCCAGTCGCGCCGTTGACGAGCACGGTCTCACCTGCGCGCAGTTTCGCTCTTTCCACCAAAGCTGCCCAGGATGACATTCCCGGGATGGCGATGGCAGCTGCCAGTTTCTCATCGAGTTCTTTCGGCAGGGCGACGCAGCGCTGCTCCTCGACGAGGCATAATTCGGCCATCCCACCGTAGGGATGCTCGGGGAAACAGAAGTAAACGCGCTCGCCAGCCTGCGTGACGCCCGTGCCATCAATCCCCGGCACAAACGGCAGCTCGCCGACGGAGCTGTAGTGTGTACCGGAGGCTCGGCTCCTGGTTACGTGACTGAGAGCGGCTGCGGCGACACGGATGACGGCTTTGCCAGGTGCAGGCAGTGGCTCGCCAAAGTCGCCGTATAGGGGCGCTTGCCCCGCCTCAACTACCACCGCTGCCTTCACGTTGGCCTCCACCGCTTAAGGAATTCGCACGTCCTATTATGTGTATAATACACATATATTGCGGCGAGGCAAGCCATGAAGCGCGATCTACTGCTGCTGCACGAGGCGCTGCTTGATCTGACCGGAGTGCTGAACCAGCCGCAGCCTGACGCGGCGCTCATTGCATTGGCGGGGGTCGACCTCGACCGAGCTCTGTTCCCGCTCCTGGTTCGCGTCGGACGCAGGGGACCGCTGCCAATTGGTGAGCTCGCGGAGCTGTCCGGACGGGACTATTCGACCGTCAGCCGGCAGATTTCAAAGCTTGAGAGCTTAGGGCTCGTCGCGCGCCAGGCCGATCGAGCGGACGCGCGAATAACGAACGCTGCGATAACGAGGAAGGGGGAGGCCATGACGAGAGCTTTGGACCGAGCCCGCGAGAAGCGCATGAGCTTGTTGCTGGCAGAGTGGGACGCGGAGGAAATCGCTGACTTGGCACGCCTGCTGCGTAGATTGGCCGATGACGCACTCAGGTTCGTTCGCTCAGATGGAGCACCTTGACGGGGAGCCTCTACCTCAACGTCGCCTGGCTTCCCGTTTCTCACGTTTGGCTGCGCGCTTCTCGTCAAACGTCTTGGCAGGCTTCTTCTTGGCCTCTTTCTTCCGATCCATCCCCTTGCTCATACAGCCTCCTCTCATCGCTTTGCGCGCGAGACGGCACCTGATCAGTATGCTGGTGCCGATAGGTTACTCTTCTTCGTGAACGTATCGGAGAAAGGTGGATCTCGGATCGCCCGCGCCTATTCTTTTGGCGGAGAGGGGGAGATTCGAACTCCCGAGGCCCTTGCGGACCCTCCGGTTTTCAAGACCGGTGCAATCAACCGCTCTGCCACCTCTCCGTTCCAGTCAACTCAGTGGCGTACGCGCGTCCGCATTCTATCAGGCCGCCAACGGCCTCGGCCTGGCACCGCTCGACGCTCGTCGGCGTGGACCGGCGCCCTACTCGCACTCGTAGAAGGTTTCGCCCTCGGCGCGCGTGGCGACCGCGTGCTTTCCCTGCCGCGCACATACCGCCTCCGCCTGCTCGAGCTCGCGTGCCTCGATCCTCTGCTGCACGCGCGCAGGTGCCGCAGGATCATCCGGCGCCGGAGCATTCACGCAGCCGACGATTGCCACCACCAAGCTCGCTGCGATCAGTCGCATGTCAAATGTCCCCGACTCTGCGCGGCGCCGATCCCATCGCCGTTCCCTTGTACCCCGGGAGAGCCGCTGCTTCGGGGGATAGCGCCAGCTTCAAGGCCAGAGTCACACCGTTGTTGAAATCCGCCAGGCTGGGTCCGATCGTGACCCGCGGCCGGAAGAAATCCGCCCACTGGAACTCCGCGAATGCGGTGGGCGTCTTGTCATAGCCGCCGGCATCGCGAACATAGCCCGCAAGCGAGCGATAGGGGTCGTCGATGAGCTTCTGCAGGTGATCGGGAATCGCCTCGAAGCCGCACGGCCTGCCGTTCGCATCGACCGGGTGCGCCCAGTTGTTCTGGCTCATCCGCGGCCAGAACAGTGCGATCGGGCACTTGGAGAAGTCGTCCTCGATGAAAAAGAACCCCGTGTCGACCTGGGCCTCGCTAGCCGCGCGGCCGAGGTGATGGTGATCGGTGATGTAGAGCTTGCCATCCGGACCCCAGACCGCCGGGATCGGGTGTGCTTGCATGAAGTCCCGCTGCTCCTTCTTCTTCAGCGCCTCGAGCTTCGCGCGTTTGTCGTGCACCTCGATCATGCCCACCGTGACCTGGGTCGGGCGCAGGCGATGGATCTCGACTTCGTGCAGCTTTCCCATGGTCCCCGGGAACTTAACTCCCGCTCACGGCATCGTAACACCGGATAGCACCGCGCCCGAGCGAGCCGCGACAGCCGCGACACACCCCGGCAGGGACGAATCCGTTGGTTTGCAGGACGGAAACGGGGTCGTAGTGCTTCACGGCGTCGCCGCGGCCGGTGTCTGATACCGCTGCCTGGCTACTCCACGGGGGTCCACCATGAGGGTCGCGAACTGGCTGGTGACTGTGCTCATCAACCTGGCATTCGGTCTCGGGGCAGCTTCCGACCTGGGCACAGCCCGGTCGTCGCCGGCCGCCCCGCCCGCGGCCGTCGCCCACCGGTCCTGCCCGTTCCTGCATCGGACTACTGCGCCCCACCCTGTCTCGCCGAGTCATTACCTGGCTGTGGTGCGCATGGGCTGGGCCATCGGCTGAGGCAGCATCTTCGAAAAACCGGGCGTGCCCCACTCCTAACACGCCCGTCGGCCCGTGCGTCCGGCAGCAGCCGGATTCCGGGCCGGTCTTTATTCAGAGCCGGGTCGTGGCGTCCATGTAGGGCTGGAGTGCCACCGGCACCCCAACCGAGCCGTCCTCGTTCTGATAGTTCTCGAGCACGGCCACCAGCGTCCTGCCGACTGCGACTCCCGAGCCGTTGAGCGTGTGCAGCGGCTCAGGCTTGCCGCCGTCCGGATTGCGCCAGCGCGCCTGCATGCGCCTGGCCTGGAACGCCTCGAAGTTGCTGCACGAGGAAATTTCCCGATAGCGCTCCTGCGAAGGCAACCAGGCCTCGAGGTCGTAGGTCTTGGCCGAGCCGAAGCCGACGTCGCCGGCGCACAGCGCCACGACGCGGTACGGGATCTCGAGGCGGCGCAGCACCGCCTCGGCATGCCCGGTCAGCTCCTCGAGCGCAGCGTAGGAATCGGCAGGCCGCACGATCTGCACCAGCTCGACCTTGTCGAACTGGTGATTGCGGATCATGCCGCGGGTGTCCTTGCCGGCCGCCCCCGCCTCCGAGCGGAAGCACGGCGTGTGCGCCACCCACTTCAGCGGCAGTTGTTCGGCAGGCAGGATCTGCCCGCGCACCAGGTTCGTCACCGGCACTTCCGCGGTCGGAATGAGAAAGAAGGACTGCTCGCCGCGTACCGCGAACAGATCCTGCTCGAACTTCGGCAGTTGTCCCGTGCCGATGAGCGCCGCCGGCTGCACCAGGTACGGCACGTACACCTCGGTATAGCCGTGTTCGCGGCTGTGCAGGTCGAGCATGAACTGCGCAAGCGCGCGGTGCAGCCGCGCCACCGTCCCGCGCATGACCACGAAGCGGCTGCCCGAGATGCGTGCGGCAGCCTCGAAGTCCAGCCCGCCGAGCCGCGCACCGATGTCGACGTGATCGCGCGCGGCAAAGCCGAAGCGCCGCGGCTCGCCCCAGCGCCGCACCTCGAGGTTGGACTGCTCGTCGCCGCCGTCGGGCACCGAGTCATGCAGCAGGTTCGGCAGATCGAGCTGCCATTGCTCCAGCTCGTTCTGCACGCCGGTGAGCGCGCCCTCGGCGCGCGCCAGCTCCGAAGTCAGGGCCTCACCGCGCGCGAGCAGTGTGGCTGCATTCTCGCCGCGGCCTTTGGCGGCACCGACCGCTTTCGCGTTGGCGTTGCGCTCGGCGCGCAGTCGGTCCACCTCCACCGCCCAGGGTTTGCGCTTCTCCTCCAGCGCCTTGAGCGCCGCCACATCGAGCGTGTAGCCGCGGCGCGCCAGATTGCGCGCTACGGCCTCCGGATCGGTGCGCAACAGCTTCGGATCGATCACTTGACGGTCAACCTTTCGAGCCGGGCGCGGCCCGCAGCCGTGCGAGCGCCTCGCCGATCTTAATCTCGAGCCCGCGCGGCACCGGCCGGTAGTATCGCCGATCCGGCATGCCCTCCGGCAGGTAGCGCTCGCCGGCGGCGAACGCGTCGGGCTCGTCGTGCGCATAGCGGTAGCCGCGCCCGTAGCCGAGCTCCTTCATCAGCCGCGTCGGCGCGTTGCGCAGCCGCAGCGGCACCTCCAGCGTGCCGAATTCGCGCACGTCCGCCATGGCCTCGTCCATGGCGACATACACGGCGTTGCTCTTCGGCGCGCAGGCCAGGTAGACGACGGCCGTTGCAAGCGCGAGCTCGCCTTCGGGGCTGCCGGAGCGCTCGTAAGCCTCCCAGGCATCGAGCGCCAGCGCGAGAGCCCGCGGGTCGGCGAGCCCGATGTCCTCCGCCGCCATGCGGGCCGCGCGCCGGGCGATGTAGCGCGGATCGCAACCGCCATCGAGCATTCGGCACAGCCAGTAGAGAGCGCCGTCCGGGTCGGAGCCTCGCACCGCCTTGTGCAAAGCGGAGATCTGGTCGTAGAACTGCTCGCCACCCTTGTCGAAGCGCCGGTAGCCGCCGCTGGCGACCTCCTGTGCGGCTGCGAGCGTCAGCCGCGGTGCGGCGGCCGTGCCCTGCGGCGCCGGCACGGGTGTTTCGGCCTCGATCAGGCCGGCGGCGAGCTCCAGCATGTTGAGCGCACGCCGTGCGTCGCCGTCGGCCGCGCGCGCGATGAGCTCGAGCGCTCCGGGCTCGGCGGCGAGCTGCGCAC
Source organism: Gammaproteobacteria bacterium (assembly GCA_030040525.1). Taxonomy (GTDB): domain Bacteria; phylum Pseudomonadota; class Gammaproteobacteria; order Steroidobacterales; family Steroidobacteraceae; genus 13-2-20CM-66-19. The sequence goes on from JASHTN010000124.1 coordinate 20,352, forward strand.
CGCCGAGGCCCCGCTCCGTGTCCACGAGCGCCGCCTGCTCGAGCGTCACCAGGTCCGCCACGCTGAGTGCGCGCAGCACGTATACCCGGGCGCGCGACAGCAAAGCGCTCACCACCTCGAAGGACGGGTTCTCGGTGGTCGCGCCGACGAAAGTGAGCGTGCCATCCTCGAGAAAGGGCAGAAAGGTATCCTGCTGCGCCTTATTGAAGCGATGCACCTCGTCGAGGAACAGGAGCGTCGGACGGCTCTCCTGGGCGCGCACCGCGCGCGCCGTCTCGACCGCGGCGCGGATGTCCTTCACCCCCGCCATGACCGCGGACAGGGCGATGAACTGCGCTTTGGAGGCCTGCGCGATGAGCCGCGCCAGCGTCGTCTTGCCGCTGCCGGGCGGTCCCCAGAAGATCAGCGAGTGCAGCTGCCCGGCCGCGATGCTGGCTGAGAGCGGCTTGCCCGGACCGAGGATGTGCGGCTGCCCGATGAACTCCTTCAGCGTGCGTGGCCGCATGCGATCCGCGAGCGGTCGCAGCGCGTCGCGCCCGAGGGCGCTCATCGCCACCGGCTCATTTCCGCGGCGTGCCGATCACGTCCGTGCCGGCCGGCGGCGTGAAGCTCACCTCCGCGGGGCTGACCGGACCGTTGCGCTCCACCTTCTCGAAGATGATGGTGGCAGTCTGGTCGAGCTTGTCCTCGAGAATCATGCGCTTGAGGTCGCCGTGATCGAAGCCGAACAGCGCGTCGCGAAAATCCGCCTGCGCGCCCTGCGGCTCGACCAGCACCCAGGTGAGTCCCAGGCGCTCGCCGGCGGGGGTGATGTTGAAGTTCTTGCGCACATCGACCGTGCCCGAGAGCAGCATGGCCGGGGTGGCGGACAGCGCCGCATCCACGGGTTTCACCGTCACCTGCTGCAGGTCGCGGTCCAGGAACCACAGGTTCTTGCCGTCGCAGACCATGAGCTGTCCGGCGCTCGGCGCCGCCGCGTCCCCATTGCCGCCACCGTTGTCTGCGACCGGCTGCGGATGAATCTCCCAGCGGAACCTGCCCGGCCGGTCCACGACCAGCGTGCCCGTGGCGCGATCGATCTCCCGCCCGTGCGGATCGGCGAGCGTCTGCAGGAAGCTCACCCGCAGCGTCCGCAGCTTGTCGAGATAGGCGTCGAGGGGCGTCGCCTGCTGCGCCGCCGGCGCTGCCGCCGCCGCACTCACTGCGTTCGTCGCCAACGCTCCTGGCACGGCCATGAGCGCCGCCAGGAGGACTGGTGCGCAGCGCCGCGGACGCGAGCGCAAAAGGTCATTCGCGGGGGCGTGTGCGCCAGGGATGGCGCACCCGCAGCCTCCATGGACGGATTCACGGCGTCCCCGAGAATGACGTTTTGCGCTCGCGTCTGACACTGCGTTAGTCCTCCGGCGGCGCCGGCACCAGCACATCCCGCGCCCCATTGGCCTGCAGCGGCCCCACCAGCCCCACCGACTCCATCGCCTCCAGCAGCCGCGCCGCGCGGTTGTAGCCGATCTTCAGCCGTCGCTGCACGTAGGAGATCGAGGGCTTGCGCTCGGTGGTGACGATGCGCACGGCCTCGTCGTAGAGCGGATCCTGCTCGATGTCCTCGAGGCCGACGCCGCCTTCCCCGGGTTCGCCCTCCTCCCCCGACAGTCCCGCAATGGGTGTACGCGGCCCGGAGAGCACCTCCTCGATATAGTTCGGCGGCTGCGGCGTCTTGAGCGCCTCGACCACCCGGTGCACCTCCTGGTCGGAGACGAAGGCGCCGTGCACCCGCGTCGGCACCGAGGTCCCCGGCGGCAGGTACAGCATGTCGCCGTGGCCGAGCAGCGTCTCGGCTCCCATCTGATCGAGAATGGTGCGCGAGTCGACCCGCGCCGAGACCTGGAAGGCAATCCGGCACGGGATGTTGGCCTTGATGAGCCCGGTGATCACGTCGACCGAGGGGCGCTGAGTGGCGAGCACCAGGTGAATCCCCGAGGCGCGCGCCTTCTGCGCCAGGCGTGTGATCAGCTCCTCGACCCTCTTGCCGACGATCATCATCAGGTCGGCAAACTCGTCGATCACCACCACCACGTAGGGGAGCGGTGTCAGATCCGGGATCTGCCGCTGGTCGATGCTCGGATCGTTCGCCGCCTTCTGCATCATCAACGGGTCGCGGATCGGCCTGCCGGCCTCGAGCGCGTCCCTGACGCGGCGATTGAAGCCGGCGATGTTGCGCACGCCGAGTGCCGCCATCAGCTGGTGGCGGCGGTCCATCTCGGCCACGCACCAGCGCAGCGCGTTGGCCGCCTGCTTCATGTCGGTGACCACCGGCGCCAGGAGGTGCGGAATGCCCTCGTACACCGACAGCTCGAGCATCTTCGGGTCGATCATGATGAGACGCACGTGCTCGCCGGTCGACTTGTAGAGCAGCGACAGCACCATGGCGTTCAGCGCCACCGACTTGCCCGAGCCCGTGGTGCCGGCGATCAACAGGTGCGGCATGCGGGTGAGGTCTGCGACCACCGGCTGCCCGCCGATGTCCTTGCCGAGCGCCAGCGCGAGCGGCGAGTGCAGCTCGTCGTAGGCCCTCGAGCGGATGATCTCCCCGAGCGTGACCATCTCGCGCTTCTCGTTGGCGATCTCGAGCCCCATGACGCTCTTGCCGGGAATCACCTCGACCACGCGCACCGACAGCACCGACAGCGCGCGCGCCAGGTCCTTCGCGAGCGCGGTGATCTGGCTCGCCTTCACCCCCGGCGCGGGCCGCAGCTCGAAGCGCGTCACCACCGGCCCCGGCTGCACCGCCACCACCTCCGCGTCGATGGCGAAGTCCTTGAGCTTCATCTCGACGAGGCGCGACAGGGCCTCGAGCGCCTCCGCCGAGTACAGCGGCTCACGTGGCGGCGGGTCGTCGAGGAGCTTCAGCGGCGGCAGCTCGGTCGCCTTCGGCGGGTCGAACAGCGGCACCTGCCGCTCGCGCTCGACGCGTGCGCTCTTCTCCACCGCCGGCAGCGCCGGCTCGATGCGCGGCGGCGCGCGCAGCGCCGACCTCTTCTGCAGCGTCTCGACCGCTTCGCGGCGCTGCTCGCGCCGCTCACGCCCCTCGGCGGCGTCCTTGGCGGACAGCGAGCGCATACGCAGCCAGCCGAGCGCCTCCCAGGCAAGTGCTCCGAGACGGTCCATAACGCCGAGCCAGGAGATTCCGCAGGCCAGCGACAGCGCCGCCATCCATGCGGCGATCAGCACCAGCGTCGCCCCGAGGAAGCTCAACCCTGCCTGCAGGCGGCCGCCGACCTCGTAGCCGATCACCCCGCCGGCCCCCGCGCGCAGCATGCCCGCCTGCCAATGCAGGTGCGCCAGGCCGCAGCTCGCCGCCATGAGCAGCAGAAAGCCCCCGACCCGCACTGCGGTGTTGAAGCGCGAGGCGCTCTCGACGCGCCCGCGGCGCTGCAGGCCCCAGGCGGCCCCGGCCAGCACCATCGGCAGCAGGAACGCTGGCCAGCCGAACAGGAAATACAGTACGTCCGCGATGAGCGCGCCGACGACTCCGATCCGGTTGCGCACGGTCGTCGCTGCGCCGCTGGAGGAGTAGCCCGGATCGGCCGGGCTGTAACTCGCCAGCGCGATCAGCAGCACCAGCGCCACGAGCGCGAGCGCAATGACGGCGCTCTCGCGCAGTGCACGGGCCACGGTCGACGTGAAGCGTGCGCCGCCGCGCATCTGTGCAGAGGTCTCAGCCAAGCCCCGTTGCTCCGTCTTAAGATAGATCGTCCGCATTATAGGGCTTGGTACCATGCACCGATGCGCGAGATGTCCATGAGGAGTGCCCGGCACAGCCGGCTGATAATCCTGGGGTCCGGGCCTGCGGGCTACAGCGCGGCGGTTTACGCCGCACGCGCCAACCGCGCGCCGCTGCTCATCACGGGACTGGAGGCCGGCGGGCAGCTCATGACCACGACGGACGTCGACAACTGGCCGGGCGACGTTGCGGGGCTGCAGGGACCGGCACTCATGGAGCGCATGCAGCGCCACGCCGAACGCTTCGCCACCGAGGTCGTGCATGACCACGTGCAGGCGGTCGATCTGAAGGCGCGACCGCTGCTGCTCACGGGCGAAGCCGCGCGCTACACCTGCGACGCGCTCATCATCGCGACCGGCGCCAGCGCCCGCTATCTCGGCCTGCCCTCGGAGGAGAGCTTCCGCGGCCGCGGCGTGTCGGCGTGCGCGACCTGCGACGGCTTCTTCTTCCGCGGACAGTCGGTCGCAGTCGTCGGCGGCGGCAACACCGCGGTCGAGGAGGCGTTGTACCTCGCGCACATCGCCGCGCATGTCACGCTCGTGCACCGGCGCGACCGGCTGCGCGCCGAGAAGATTCTGCAGCAGCGGCTGTTTCGCGAAGTCGACGCCGGCAGGGCGTCGGTGATCTGGAAC
>JASHTN010000125.1 GCA_030040525.1 Gammaproteobacteria bacterium
CGGTTTGTAGAGGGAGCTTGGCCGCCGCATCGCCATTGGTTTGCGGCGCCGGCGCCTGCGTCGGCGACTGGGTCCGACCCGTCGGGGCTGCAAGACCCATTCCGATCACAACGATCCCGAAGGCCACGGCGTACTTGTAAACCGCACTGCGCACTCGAGACATGCGCAGCGGAGAGACATTCTCAAGCACTCTGATGCGATTCCCCGTGTCGTGCCTACTGAGTCGGGGGAACAAGACAGGCGGTCAGTTGTGAGATGTCGGAAACCTGCTCGAGATTGTCGAGGAGATCAACGAAGCGGCGGATCTGAGATCCCGGCAGCAAGCGCGCTGCATATCGCTCAATGGTAGTGTATGGGTCCTGTGGCGGAAAGGCGAAGTGCGTGCCCTCGCGCATGTGGCGTGTACCATCTTTGGTGAACACTTCGACCTTGGCATAACGCAACGGTCGGCCGGCGACGAACTCGAAAGAAGTCTTGCGCACTACCGCCATGATCTGTGGATTGTTGAAATCGGCATACCGGGCGAAATTCAACTCACCATCCACAACCAACATGGCCATTTGAAACGCTGCGGATGAGGTGGGTCGCTGGGCATTGTCGAAGGGCCCGGTGGAGTGCAGGATGTCGATCTTCTGGCGCTCGACCGGAACGCTCACACGGATCGAGACGATATCATCAGCGGTGAACAACTTACACATCACCATGTGACGCATCGCCTCGATCGGGACCTGGTTGAGGGTGCTGCCCGGATAACGCTTCTCCAAGGACTCGACAATAATGTAGTCGTGACCGAAGCTCGCCATGAGCTTGTCGACATCGATACTTACCTTCGGGCAGAAGGCTTCTAAGAAGCCGTAACGACCTTCCAGCGTGGTCAGGCCGCAGGTACCGCCATGCGCAGCGAGATAGGCACCGGTCAGACTGTTGCGGCAGATGAGGCCATAGTGGTGCGGAGGAGTGTCGTTCTCTGCCAATCCCATCGCTGTGTAGGCGGCATAACCGAGAGCATGAGCAAACTGCTCACGCGTCAGCCGCAGCAGCCGCCCGCACACGGCAATCCCGCCGAAGGGCCCGTAAGGCATCGTGGGGCGCCTCGGCGTGTCCTCAGTCCAGCTGAAGGATCCGAACTTACCCAGAATGTCATAACCGAGCACGACAGCCGTGATCAGCTCCGCACCGCTGCTTCTTTGCGCCTCTCCCACGGCGAAGCCCGTTGGCAGTACCATCAACCCCGGGTGGATGCCAGCGGGAAAAATGACGTCGTCGAGTCCCGCGCAGCGCATCAGGCCGCAGTTGGCGAGTGCAGCATCGACCTGAGTCACTTTATCGCTTTGGCCAAGAATGGTCGAGTTGCCGCAGCCAGCGCTCAGCAGCCGGGCCGCAGCTATCGCTTGACGACCCTCGGGCAGCCCCTCGTAAAGGGTACGAAACGCCAGGCTGACGTGATAGGCGAGTGTTTCCTTGGTACGCCTGCGAGCTGCCGCGTCGATATCCTCGAATCGTGCGTCGTGTAAGTAATTGGCGAGCCGTTGGCTCAGCGACAGCGGTAAGGTATCAACTAACATCTGGCTAGCGGGATTCGCGCGGGATAATAGTGGCGCAGCGTGATGTACTGATGTTGTGAGCTCATCTGTAAAAAAAGGTGATCGGCAGCGTATTGAGCGGCGACCTCACACAGAGTGAGTTGATCGCCCGGCGGGGTACATTGCCGAGCCTCGTCTTGGCGACACGGACTGCATAGTTGGACAGACCCCCTGAGATGAGACCGATGCTCAACACCAGGTCGACATGTCGCCTGATGATTTCCTTGCCGATCAGGATCCGCTCCTCGGTTTCCGCTTCGCGGGCCCTGTGCCACAGCTTCATCATCTCTATAATTTCCCGCGGCGGGCGTCGGCCAGCGCTGCCACCGGATTGAAACCACTGGGCGAACTCCAGGCCGATAAAAGCAGCATCGCCTTCTATGGAGAAGGGGAACAGCTTGTGCGGGTACGTGAGGGGATCCTCGCACTGGGTAGCCAAGACCGTCAGTTGGATGACTCCCGCCAAACAGCGCTCGGTCCACAGGTCGTCGTCGACGATCTGGACACTAAGATCAATGCCGATGAGGCGCCACTGCTCCTTGATCACCTCCGCCACCGCCGGGTAGTCGAAATGCGCAAAATAAGCTTCACACACGAGACGCAGCCGTCCGCCCCCGTCCTCGCGCTGACGAAAGCCTTCGGCATCCTTGCGAGCTAGACCCAGTCCATCGAGCAGCTGATTCGCCTGCACCACGTCCAGCGTGGCCCAGCGATGCACCCATTCAGGTCCGGGGAAGTAGCGGCTTCCGGGGATCGGTACCGTCGCGGAGGGAGAGCCGGTCCCCAGCATGAAGGACTCATTGATCGCATCCCGATCGATCCCCAGCGACAAGGCGCGGCGAAAAATCGCATTGCCCAGCAAGCCACCGACGTAGGGGTCCTCTCGATAGCCCAGATTAATCCTCAGTCCGAGGTCTGTCCCCTCCATCGGATCGAGGTACACCTCGTAACCGGAGCGTCGGCGGTTGACGAGTAGAAAGGGCAGCTTCGCTACATTGAGGTGACGATCCTGGAAGTCGAGCTCCCCGGCACAAGCCATGAAATTGATGGCATCGGGGCCCGAGGCATAACTATGTCGGATGCGATCGATATAGGGCAGCTGATTGCCGGCGGTATCGACCCAGATGCTGTAGGCGTTCCGTTCCAACGCAAGAACCTGCGTGTTAATGGGCGACACGACGCGCCAGGGTGTCACGACCGGCAGCTCGGCATTGAGCGACCCATCGTTGCGGTTCTTCAAATAGAGCACCCAATTGGCGAACCCCGCGTCGCGTGCTGCCTGCCGCACCCGGGATTCCGACCGGTATTTCGGATGGAACTGCGACAGATAGTGCTTGGGGGCGAATCCGCCCATCGCGAAACGGCCGAAGAGCGAGGGCCCACCAATATCAGTATAACTGGCCAGTATCTCAGCCAATAATGGATAGGGCTTGGGCGCTACGAACTGAACTGTGGCGGCATCTACCTTCTCAATGCGCACATCCTGACCGTCCATGGTCAGATTGGCGCTGGGGTGGGAGACGATTCGTCGGTCGCAGTACATATCTACGTACCAGAACAGCACATCATCTGCGGTGAACAGTGTGCCGTCGGACCAGCGCATGCCTCGCCGCAGGAGCAGCGTCAGGGTGTGGCCGTCACGGGAGAACTCGAAATCCCGCGCAATATTGGGGACGAGCTTTTGCCATTCGTAATCCCAATACAGAAACGCATCCGGCCCCGCGCTAAAGCGAGGGATGGTGGTCTGATCGCCCGGCCCAATGAAGGCGCTGCGCAGAGTGCCGCCATACCTGCCGATCTGTTGCAGTGGGGCGATCACCAGCGGATCTTGGCCGATGCGCTCCCGCACGGGGGGCAGGCGTCCTTGGCGAACCAACTCGGCGAGCGCTGGCGCCTCCTGAAACGTGGTTGGGAACCGGCCCGGGTCCAAAATTACCTGTCCGCCTTCCGGCCGATCCAATCGGACAGGGCCGTGAATGCCCGAGTCGCCCTCCTGCGGCCTCGCCAGGCTCAACCGCGAGGACGGCCATGCAGTTACGCCCAGACCCGCAAGGCCTGCCAGCAGGACAGAGCGTCTATCGACGCCACTCACGCCTCGATACCTCTCAATTGCAGCTCATGCGCGCGGTGGCACCTTACGAAGCGCCCGGGCTCAAGTTCGGCCCACTGCGGGCGCTCCAACTTGCAACGTGGGATGGCATGCTGGCAACGCGGGTGAAAAGTGCACCCGGGCGGCGGATTTCGCGGGCTCGCCGCCTCGCCGGGGGCTGCATAAGCCGCACGCCGCCGCCGGGGATCGGGAATCGGAACCGCGGCCAGCAGCGCCGCCGTATAAGGGTGAAGCGGCCGCCGATAAATCGCCTGGCAGTCAGCCGACTCGACCATCTGACCGACATACATCACGCCAACCTGATCGCTGATGTGCTTGACGATGCCCAGGTCATGGGAGACGAGCAGATAGCTGATGTGGTAGCGGTCCTGTAACTCGAGCAGCAGATTGAGGATCTGTGCCCGAACGGACACATCGAGCGCGGAGACTGCCTCGTCGGCAATAACCAGTCGCGGATGCAGCGCCAATGCGCGGGCTATACCGATCCGTTGCCTCTCGCCGCCGCTGAAGGCATTCGGGTATCGAGCCATGTGGTCCGGCCGCAACCCAACCAGCTCGAGTAGATTCGCAACCCTGTCGCGAATCACCGTGCGGTTCCTGACGCCGCTGACGACGAGAGGCTCGGCGATGATGTCGAGGACTGACAGGCGGGGGTTCAGGGAGGAATAGGGATCCTGAAATACCATCTGGATCTCGGCACGCAAAGGCCGCAGCCCCGCTTCATTGAGCGCCGCGAGATCCACCACCCCTCCGGCTGTCGTTCTGAACCAGACATTGCCCGAGGTAGGAGGCATAGCACGCACAATGCAGCGCACCGCCGTCGTTTTGCCGCAGCCGCTCTCGCCGACCAACGCCAGTGTTTTGGCGCGGCGAACGCTGAAGCTCACGTCGTCGACGGCACGCAAGATGTCTGCTGAGGCAGCTTCACCATCGCGCGCGACGCCGAAGTGCTTCGTCAAGCCCCGCACACGCAAGATGACGTCTGCCGGCATTTCAGCAGCTGCCTGAGTTCGTGCTGTGGCCGAGTCACTCACGTCGGGTCCGCTTCGTGATAGAGGTGACAGTTGACGCTGTGTGAGGGCTGCACGACGCTCTGCCGCGGTGTGTCCCGGTCGCAGCGACCAGGAATGGCACTGGCACAGCGGGGGTGAAATGCGCAACCGGGCGGGCGGTTGAGCGGGTGCGGCACAGCTCCCGGGAGAGTCGCGAGCCGAGCGCGAGGTTTCGCGATGACGCTCGGCATGGAGCTCAGGAGGGCCCGTGTGTAGGGATGTCTCGGATCATGAAATATGGCGTCAGCCGGCCCCTGCTCAACCACGCGGCCCAGATACATGACCACGACATCGTCCGCGATCTGCGCGACTACGCCAAAGTCATGGGTGATCAGCATCAGTGCCATACCGCTCTGATGTTGCAGGCTGTGCAGCAGCTCCAACACCTGCGCCTGAGTGGTCACGTCGAGCGCCGTCGTCGGCTCGTCCGCGATCAACACCGACGGACCACCGACCAGGGCCATCGCGAGCATCGCGCGTTGGCGCAACCCGCCGGACAACTGCCACGCATATTGCTCCATGATGTAGCCGGGATGGGGCGTTCCCACGTGCTCGAGCTGCCTGATGGCTTCGCGCCTCGCCTCCGCCCGGCTGGAGCCTGAATGTAGACGCACCGCCTCGATGATCTGGCTGCCGACGGTGTGAACGGGACTGAAGGAGGTCATCGGCTCCTGGAACACGAGCGCGATTTCTCGCCCCCGGATTTCCCGCATCGGCCGGCTGTCGGGCTCGAGTTGCATGAGATCTTCGACTCCGCTCCGGCGGCGTAGCAAGACGCTGCCGCCGACCACCCGGCTGCCTCGGTCCACGATCCTCAGGATCGAGCGCGCCATGACGCTCTTGCCGCAACCGCTCTCCCCGACGATGCCGACCGTTCGCCCCGGCATGACCTGAAAACTCACCCCATCAACCGCGCGCACGATCCCGTCGTAGTCATCGAAGTGCACCCGCAGATCGCGTACCTCGAGTACGGGCTGCGCATCGAGAACGGCTGCCGCTCTGTCAAGCATAGGGATCTGCCGCGTCGCGTAAGCCGTCGCCCATCAGATTGAATGCGAGCACGATCACTGCGGTGGGTAGCGCCGGCGAGATCAGCCACGGGTAAAGCGCCACAGCCTGAATGTTCTGGGCACCATTCAACAGCACGCCGAGCGAGATCGCCGGCGAACGCAGGCCCAGGCCCAGAAAGCTGAGTGCCGTTTCGCTGCTGATCATCGTCGGCAAAGCGAGCGTGGCTGTGGCGATGATATGGCTGGTGCACGCGGGGATCATATGAACGAACATGATGCGGCGCGGCCGCGCGCCGCACAGCTCGGCGGCCAACACGAAGTCTTCGTGGCGTAGCGACATGATTCGACCACGCAACTCGCGCGCCAGCTCCGTCCAGCCGACAAATGAGACGATCAGCGTGATCGTGAAATAGACGCTAGTTACGCTCCAAGTGGGCGGGATCGCGGCCGCAAGCCCCAGCCACAGTGGCAGCGTCGGAATGGCGCGCAGCATCTCGATCACACGCTGGATCACGAGGTCCACGATGCCACCGTAGAATCCGGAGACCGCACCCAGGATCACGCCCAGCACGAGGCTGATACACACGCCCACCAGCCCGATGGTCAAGGAGGTGCGGGTGCCCACCACCAGCCGGGAGAACAGATCCCTGCCGAGCGCATCGGAGCCCAACAGGAACAGACTCGACTCGGTTGGCTCCCCGCGAGTTCCGATCCAATGGATGTCGGTGGGAAACAGACCGAACAGGCGGTACGGGTAGCCGTGTGCGAACAGGACGACTGGAATCTCCACCGAGCGGTCAGCCGAATAATCGAGCACGAGCGTCTCGGGATTACGAGTGCGCACCAGACGGTATACGTGGGGCGAGAAGCGCCCGGCCGACCAGAGGCTGACTCGCTGTGGCGGCACGAGGATTCGCTGGGCGTCGAGCTTGCCCGGGTCGGAATACGCGAGAAAATCCGCAAAGGCGGCCGCCAGGTAGAAAGCAACCACCACCAAGCCGCCGCACACCGCTAAGCGGTGCTTCACGAACCGCCGTCGCATCAGCACCCACTGTGACAAGGGCGGTGGAGGAGTCGTCGCAGGGGTGCAGGGTCGGCCGGCGATATCAGGAGCAGGATCGAGCTGCTGGGTTGCCATCTGCGCGCCGCATCAGTATTGAAGCCGGATGCGTGGATCCAGCCACGCCAGCAGCAGATCCGATATGAGCATGCCGACCACCGTCAAGGTGGCGAGAACCAACATGATCGCTCCGGCCAGAAACATGTCCTGGGCCAGCAAAGCCCGCAGCAGCAACGGACCCAAGGTAGGGAGGCTCATCACCAACGAGATGATCAGGCTTCCCGAGACGAGCTGCGGGAGCATCAGACCGACCGTGCTGACGAACGGGTTCAGGGCGATGCGGGTGGGATACTTCACGATGAGTGCGAGCTCGCGCATGCCCTTGGCGCGCGCGGTTACCACGTAGGGCTTGCCGATCTCGTCGAGCAAATTGGCGCGCAATATGCGGAACAGCCGCGTCATGGCGCCTAGCCCGAGAATCGCCGTCGGCAGAATCAGGTGGCGAATCAGGTCGACAGTCTTTCCGAGGCTCGCAGGCGCATCGAGATACTGCGGTGATTGAACCGTTCCGAGATCGACGTCGAAGTAGCGGAACGCCACATACATGGCAAACAGCGACAGGAGGAAAGCCGGGACTGCCATGCCGACCATGCCGATGACAGTCAGGACGTATTCTGCGATCGAACCGCGATGTGAGGCGCAGTAGATTCCAATCGGCAGGGCGAACACCCAGGCGAAGAACAGGCCGCCCAGCGCCACGAGCAACGTGAGGCCCAAGCGCTCACTGATCAGCTCGCTCACCGGACGCTCCAGGTCCAATGACCGACCGAAATCGCCATGTAGAACGTTCCAGGCCCAATGCACGTAGCGGACATAGGCGGGCCGATCGAGCCCGAGATCGGCGCGTAACCTGGCGACGTCCTCGGCTGTGCCGACGCCGCCGGTCTGGGAGAGCCGGGCGACGTAGTTTGAGACAAAATCACCCGGCGGAAGCTGGATTATTGTGAACGACAGTACTGATATCGCCCAGATCGTGAGCAAGCCAATGGCGAGCCGGCGGCAGATGAATCTGGCGACGGGCCCGATGGCTGATCTCACGCGGTGAGTCACCGGTTCCCCCTTGCAAATGGCGATCGAAGGTCGGGGTTGGTCCCGGCACCGCCGGCTGGGCCGGCGAGCTGTCTATCCAGCAATCACGAAGCGGGGCATTGGACTCGCCTCACGGGCCGCCGCTGATGGGTGCGTGTTTCGCGATCAAACACCTCCTCGCCGCGCAGGAAAGTCTTGATGACACGATACCCGAGTCGCTCGCCAACAAACGGCGTGACTTTCCCCATCGAAAAGAACTCTTGAGGCTCGACTTTCCAGACGCCCTCAGTGAAGCGACCCGCGACCGCGGAGTTCTGCTCTATGACGCCGGAGTCTCGCTCGAAAATGACCAGATCAGCGTCGTAGCCACGCGCGATGCGGCCCTTCTTCAAGCCGAGGTCGCGCGCAGGATTCTCACAGTAGCCGCGGCACGTCGTTTCAATGCCGAGCTTGGTGAGGAAGTGCGGATAGGTGATATCGATCGCTGAGAATCCGGACTTGGGGACAAACTCGCCCGGTACCGGATCGCTGGCGTACTTGTCCTGGGTACGGTGGGGAGCGTGGTAGGAGACGAAGACTTCGATCTTCCCTGCGGTGGCGTATTCCTTCATCTTCGCGACCTCTTCCGCGGTTGTCAGCGGCGGTTGGTGGCGCGCACCCAAGCCGATCTTGTTGTAGGCGGTTTCTTTATCGATGCTCAAGGCGTGATGCGCTGCCTGAATTACGAGGTTCGGCAAGCGCTCTTTTGCTGCCAGACACATCTCGACGCTGCTAGGCTTGGTCACCTGTACCCGTACCCGGAATGTCGGATCGAGCCGTCGCAACAGTGCGCCGAGCGCGTAGGTTTCGCCGACATCCGCCAGCGGGGTGTCCTGGAAGGCATTCTCGTCGACTCCCACCCAGCCGACCAGGCCGGCTTGCGCGTAGCGGCGGAAAATAGCTTGACTATTGTCGAGATCACGGGGATAGCGCCAGCTCGGCAGATTCCACGAATAGAATCCTACGGCGTACGCGCCGGCTTCACGGTACTGATCGAGATCTGAGAGCTCAAGCGGTGGGGCCGCGGCAATACCGAAATCCGTGTAGGCACGCTCGGCGACAAATTGGGTCCGCTCGCGGACGCGCGCCGCCGTATCGAGCCGGGGCACGGGGTTGGACTGGTCACAAACCACGGTGATACCGCCCGCCAAGGCTGCCTTGGTGGCCGTTTCGACGGTCTCTTTGGGCGCCTGGATCCAATCGCGCATGCCGCACAGCAGATCGAGTGCAGCCGGTAGCAGCACCTGACGCGGTCCGAGCTCGATGACCCGATCAGCCTGACCGGGATCGCCCTCAGATACCGCAGCGATCACGCCATCCACAATTCGAACGCTCACCGGGTGCACCTTGCCGTCTGCGAACGCAGGCCCTTTGATGACAAGACTCGTACTCACTTCCTACCTCTCCCTTACAGGTTAACGCTTTTCGCCTCTGGTGAATCCAAATCGACAGCCAGACCGCTCCAATCACTCACGATGCGCGGATCTAATGTGCACCTCATTCGCTCCAGCCCTGCACAAATAGGTTGAATAATTCGCCTTTCGAACGGCGCTTGAGCTCGATTTCCTCCAGCATGCTGTTCTCACGACGCAAATCGCGCCGCAGCAGCAATTGAAACAACTCGATGCACGAGTGATGCGCTACGGTGGGAAGACCGGCGACCTGCGCTAGCGCTTCGGTGGGTACGGCCCCGTAGGGCACATCCTCGTCTATGAA
>JASHTN010000010.1 GCA_030040525.1 Gammaproteobacteria bacterium
TCGCGCCGCGAGCCCATGGCCTGCTGCTTCAGCAACTTCAAGCAGCTGTTCGCCTCCGGCCAGCAGTTCACCTACAGCTTCGAGGACATCGGCCGCTACTACCGCTCGTATGTCGAGCTCATGGCGCACTGGCAGGAGGCGCTGCCCGCAGGCAGCATCCTCCCGGTGCAGCACGAGGATCTGGTCGGGGACCTCGAAGGCAACGTGCGGCGCATCCTCGAGTTCTGCGGCCTGCCCTTCGAGGCTGCGTGTGTCGAGTTCCACAGGACCGCGCGCCAGGTGCATTCGGCGAGCTCCGAGCAGGTGCGCCAGCCCATCAGCCGCGAGGGGCTCGAGCGGTGGCGGCACTTCGAGCCGTGGCTGCAGCCGCTGCGGCGCACCCTCGACGACCTGGCGCCGCCCGCTCCCTAGCCGATGCGGGTCGCCGCGAGCCGCTCCTCGTCGAGCGCGTAACCCATTCCGGGGGCGTCGCTCAGCTTGAGCCAGCCGTCGCGATCGACCTCGAGGGGCTCCAGCAGCGGGAAATCGCGCCGCTCGAGACTCCACTCCGGCGGGTCGTAGGGAAACTCGAGGAACGGTCCGTCGCACAGGCCCGCCATCAGGTGCGCGTTGGCGGTGACTCCCAGGCCGTTGGTCCAGGTGTGCGGCGTAAAGGTCAGGTGATGCTCCTGCGCCATGATCGCGACGCGCTTGAGTCCCGTGATGCCGCCGACCAGCGCGACATCCGGCTGCAGCACGTCGACGCACCCCGAGGTGATCAGGTCGCGCAGCTCGTGAAGCTGGCGCGTCATCTCCCCGGCCGCGACACGCACGTCGGTGGCCTCGCGCAGCGCCCGCATGCCGGCGTGATCGGCACGATGCAGCGGCTCCTCCATCCAGTAGACGTCCAGCCGCTCGAGCTCGCGGGCGACGGCGAGCGCGTCCTTGAAGGTCCATGGGCCTTGTGTGTCCCACGGCAGTCGCCAGCCCTGATTGCAGTCGACGAGCAGCTCGAGCTTGCCTCCGACGCGCGCGCGCACCGCCTCGAGCGCGCGCACGTCCTCGCGCCAGTCGCCGCGATGGAAGCGCAGCTTGAGCGCCGCAAAGCCCTGCGCGAGAAACCGCTCCGCCGCGTCGGCCTGCGCCGGCGGCTCGCGCAGCGTGCCCGAGGAGGCGTAGGCGCGCACGCGACGCGCCAGTCCCCCCAGCAGCCGCCAGCAGGGCTGTCCGAGGATCTTGCCCGCGAGGTCCCAGAGCGCCAGATCGAGCGGCCAGCAGCGGCCGTAGTGAAAGTCGATGTTGGCGAGCACGCGGTAGTGGCGCTCGAGGTCGAGCGGGTCGCGGCCGAGGAACAGGCTCTCGTGGCCCTCGAACCCCAGCATGCGATCGCCCGAGGCGACGCCCGTGAGCCCGGCGTCGGTCGTGACCCGGACTATGGTGGCGTCGAAGTGGGTGCGGGGCCTGGTATCCCAGCTCGCGTTGAAGGGCGGCGCGAGCGGCAGGCGGTGGTGGCTGATCGCCACGGCCGCAATCCGCTGGCCGGAGGAGCTGGAGGCAAGCGGGCGGAGGTGGGCGCTCATCTGGGCAACCTCTTTTTGCTGTGCGCTGAGTCTGAGCCCCGCGACACGCGCCAGGCCACTCAAGAAATTGGCTATGGCAATCGAAAAAAGGCATTGGCAGGGATGAGTCCCTTGGCGCGAGGCTTGACTCTGGGCGAGTATCGACGTTCCGGAAGAGGGAGTGCGGATGGACAAGAAGGCGATCGACCGCCGCTGGCTGCCGCTCAATGCGCTGCGCGCGTTCGAAGGGGTCGCCAAGCACGGCAGCTTCACGGCCGCGGCCAACGCGCTGCTCATCTCGCAGAGTGCGCTCTCGCGCCACGTGATCGCCCTCGAGCGACTCACGGGCGTCGCGCTCTTCGAGCGGCGGCCGCATGCGCTCACGCTCACCAAGGCCGGCCAGCACCTGCTGCCGGCGGTGGTCAAGTCCTTCGATCGGCTCGAGTACGCGCTCGACGATATCCGCAACGAAGGCACGCCGCTGCAGCGCACGCTGCGCGTGCAGATGCCGCCGAGCTTCGCGGTGCAGCTCGCGGTGCCGATCCTGCGCGACTTCCGCCGCGCCAGCAGCGACGTCGACATCGACCTCGTCAGTCCCTACGGAGTCGGGCCGCCGCTCGGCGACGTCGATGTCGCGGTGGTGTATTCGCGGCCGACGGTGACGGATCTGGTGACGGATCTGCTCTGGCCCGTGCGCCTGTCGATTCTCTGCGACGCCGGGCTCGCCGCCGCGCATCGCGGCAAGGACCTGGCCGCCTTCATCGCGGCGAACGAGATCGTGCATGTGCGGCTCGCGGATCTGCCGCGCCATCACCTCTGGACGCAGCTCGCCCGCCAGGTCGGCATCGACCCCGTGAAGATGGAGCGCGGCCTGGTGGTCGACACCGCGGTGCTCGCGGCGCAGTACGCCCTGAGCGGCCAGGGCATCGCGCTGCTCGACACGCGCCTGTTCGCCGAGGAGCTGCGCGCGGGCCAGCTCGTCAAGCCCTTCGAAGCGACGCTCGATGACGGCTACGGCTACTACCTGATCACCCATCCGGAGGGGCTCGCCGACACGGCAATCGCGCTGTTCCGCTCCTGGCTGATCGAGCGCTTCGGCAGCGCCGCCGGCGGCGCGCCGGCGCAGCCTGCCGTGCAGCTCGCCGTGTCGAATGAGTGAGGCGCGCGGCCGCATGCGAACCCAGGCACGTGCGGTGGTGATCGGCGGCGGCGTGGTCGGGGCGAGCGTCCTCTATCACCTGACCGGAGCCGGCTGGCGGGACGTACTGCTCATCGAGCGCGGCGAGCTCACCTGCGGCTCGACCTGGCACGCCGCCGGCGGCATGCACACCATCAACGGCGACCCGAACGTTGCCAAGCTGCAGCAGTACACCATCAACCTCTACAAGGAGATCGAGCGCATCTCCGGACAGTCCTGCGGCATGCATGTGACCGGCGGCATCATGCTGGCAGGGACCCGCGAGCGCATGGACTGGCTGCGCATGGCGCAGGCGCGCGGCCGCTACCTCGGCATGGATCTCGAGATCATCTCGGTGGACGAGGCGGCGCGTCTCTTCCCGCTCATGAACAAGGAGCACTTCGTCGGCGCGCTGCTCGATCCCATCGAGGGCCACGTCGATCCCTACGGCGTGACGCAGGCCTATGCCAAGGCGGCGCAGCTCGGCGGTGCCGAGATCGTGCGCCACAACCGTGTTACGGATCTCAAGCCGCGCAACGACGGCACCTGGGACGTGATCACCGAGCACGGCAAGGTGCACGCCGAGCACGTGGTGAACGCCGGCGGTCTCTGGGCGCGGGAGGTCGGTCGCATGGTGGGGCTCGAGCTGCCGATCCTCGCCATGGAGCACCAGTATCTGATCACCGAGGACATCGCGGCGCTCAAGGGCCAGAAGGAGCAGCTGCACTGCATCGACTTCGAAGGCGAGATCTACACCCGCCAGGAGCGCGGCGGGATGCTGCTCGGTACCTACGAGCGCGCCGGCGTGCCGTGGTCGCCGCGCGAGACCCCGTGGGACTTCGCCCAGAGCCTGCTGCCGAACGATCTGGAGCGCATCGCTCCGAGCCTCGAGGTCGGCTTCCAGCACTTCCCGGCGCTCGGCGAAGTCGGCATCCGCAAGGTGGTGAACGGCCCCTTCACCTTTGCCCCCGACGGCAACCCCCTGGTGGGGCCGATCCGGGGCTTGCGCAATTTCTGGGTGGCCTGCGGTGTCATGGCGGGCTTCAGTCAGGGCGGTGGCGTCGGACTCGCGCTCTCCCGATGGATGGTGGAGGGCGATCCGGGAGCGGACATCTGGGCGATGGACGTGGCGCGCTACGGCGACTGGGCGACGCTCGCCTACACCAACGCCAAGGTGCGCGAGAACTACTCGCGGCGCTTTCGCATCCGCTTTCCGAACGAGGAGCTGGCGGCGGCGCGGCCGTTGCGGACCACCCCCGTGTACGGCCGCCTCGAGGCGCAGCATGCCGTGTTCGGCGACTACTGCGGGCTCGAGCACGCGCTGTGGTTTGCCCCGAGCGCCGCGGACGCCAAGGAGGATGTCACCTTTCACCGCTCCAACGCGCACTCCTACGTGACGCTCGAGTGCCAGGCGGTGCGCGAGGCGGTGGGGCTGCTCGAGATCCCCAACTACGGCAAGTTCGAGGTCACCGGGGCGGGCGCCGAGGACTGGCTCTCCCATATCATGGCGAACCGGGTGCCAGGGCCCGGCCGCATCGCGCTCACGCCCATGCTGAACGAGCGCGGCAAGCTGGTCGGCGACTTCACCATGTGCCGCCTCAGCGCCGACCGCGTGTTCCTGATCTGCACTTATGCCGCCGAGGTCTATTACCGGCGCTGGTTCG
>JASHTN010000126.1 GCA_030040525.1 Gammaproteobacteria bacterium
GACCGGAGCAGCCTGCGCCGCCGGCGCCGGGCCAGCCGCTGCTGGCGATGCCGGGTTGGCAGCGGCCGCCGGCTTCGCCGTCGCTGCCGCCGCGCCCTCCTCGATCACCGCCAGCACCTGTCCGCTGGTGACCACCGTGCCGCTCTGCACCCGCAGCTCACGCACTACGCCGTTGGCCGGCGCCGGCACCTCCAGCACGACCTTGTCGGTCTCGAGGTCTGCGAGGTTCTCATCCCGGCGGATGGCCTCCCCGGGCTGCTTGTGCCAGGCCACCAGCGTCGCGTCCGCCACCGACTCGGGCAGCTGCGGAACTCGGATTTCGGTCGTCATGAGCTCTTTCTCAGTGCCGCGCTAACGGGTGCGGTCAGGCGCGTCGTCTCGCGCGCGGCCTCTTCAGTGGTGGTCGAATGCAGCGCCGCCGCAACCAGCGCCTGTTGCTCCAGCTCGTGGATCTTCGGGATGCCGGTCGCAGGGGCCGCAGCCGGCGCCCGGCCGGCGTAGAGCACGGGCCGCCGGCCCAACACCAGCTCCTGCAGCCGGTGGCGGATCTGGTACCAGGCGCCCTGGTTCTGCGGCTCCTCCTGGCACCACACGACCTCGCGTGCGCTCGAGTAGCGCCCCAGGATCCCCTGGTATTCCTCGCTCGGGAACGGATAAAGCTGCTCGATGCGCACCAGGGCGACATCGCGCAGCGCTTCCTTGCGGCGTGCCTTGAGCAGATCGAAGTACACCTTGCCGCTGCAGAACACGAGCCGCTCGACCTGCTGCGCGGGCAGGTCGTCGACTTCACCGATGACCCGCGCGAAGCCCCCGCGCGTCAGCTCCTCGAGCGCCGACACCGACAGCTCGTGTCGCAGCAGGCTCTTGGGCGACATCACGATCAGGGGCTTCCTGAATCCCTGGTGCATCTGCCGCCGCAGCATGTGGAACATCTGCGCCGGAGTCGAGGGCACGCACACCTGCATATTGTTCTCGGCGCACAGCTGCAGAAAGCGCTCGAGCCGCGCCGAGGAGTGCTCGGGACCGGCGCCCTCGTAGCCGTGGGGCAGCAGCAGCGCGAGTCCGCAGAAGCGCTCCCACTTGGCTTCGCCCGAGCTGATGAACTGATCGATGATGACCTGAGCGCCGTTGGCAAAATCGCCGTACTGCGCCTCCCACACCACCAGCGACTTCGGGTCGGTGGTCGCATAGCCGTACTCGAAGCCGAGCACCGCCTCCTCCGACAGCACCGAATCGATCACCTGGACACGCGGCTGCGGTGTGGCGATGTGCTGCAGCGGGATCCAGATGGCGTCGGTCGCCTGGTCGTGCAGCACAGCGTGGCGATGAAAGAAAGTCCCGCGTCCGGTGTCCTGTCCGCTCAGGCGCACCGGGGAGCCCTCCTCGATGAGCGCGGCGTAGGCGAGCGTCTCGGCGCAGCCCCAGTCGAGCGGCGCCTCGCCGCGCACCATCTTCTGGCGATTGGCCATGAGCTGCGCCACGCGCGGGTGCAGCGTGAAGCCCTCCGGCCAGCGGGTGATGCGCTCGCCGAGTGAGCGCAGCCGCGGCAGCGGCACGCCGGTCGGCACGCGCTCGGTCCAGTCGACCTGCGCGTAGGCGCTCCAGTCCACCGTGTACTTGTTGCCAATCATGCCGAGTGAGGCTCGTGCCTGCGGGCGTCCTTCGTCGAGTCCCTTGCGGTACGCCTCGAGCATGCCCTCGGCGTCCGCCTCGGTGAGCACGCCCGCGGCGACCAGTCGCTCGGCATAGAGCCGCCGGACGCCCGGATGCTGGCGGATGACGCGGTACATGGCCGGCTGGGTCGCCGCCGGCTCGTCGGCTTCGTTGTGACCGTGACGCCGGTAGCCCACCACGTCGATGACCACGTCCTTGCGAAAGCGCAGCCGGTACTTGAGCGCGAGTCGCGTCGCCAGCACCACCGCTTCGGGATCGTCGGCATTCACGTGAAAGATCGGCACCTCCAGCATCTTGGCGACGTCGCTGCAGTAGGTGGTCGAGCGGGCATCGTGCGGATCGGAGGTGGTGAAGCCGAGCTGGTTGTTGATGATGAGGTGAACGGTGCCGCCGGTGGAGAAGCCGCGCGCCTGCGAGAGCTGCAGCGTCTCCATCACCACCCCCTGGCCGGCGAAGGCCGCATCGCCGTGAATCAGCAGCGGCAGGATGCGCGCACCGGGCTCATCGCCGCAGCGCTCCTGGCGGGCGCGCACCGAGCCTTCCACGACCGGGTTCACCACCTCGAGATGCGAGGGATTGAAGGCGAGCACCGTATGCACGTTGCCGCCCGGCGTGCGCAGGTCGGCCGAGAAGCCCTTGTGGTACTTGACGTCGCCCGAGCCCTTGAGGCGCTTGGGCTCGTAACCGCCCTCGAACTCCGAGAAGAGCTCTGCGGGAGATTTGCCGAGCACATTGACCAGCACGTTGAGCCGGCCGCGGTGCGCCATGCCGATGACCACTTCCTCGATCCCGGCCGCGCCGCACCCCTGGATGAGATCGTCGAGCGAGGCGATCAGCGCCTCTTCGCCCTCGAGCGAGAAGCGTTTCTGACCGACGTATTTGGTGTGCAGGTAGCGCTCGAGCCCTTCGGCCGCGGTCAGCTGCCAGAGGATGTCGCGGCGCTCCTCGGGGCTGAAGCTCCCCTTGATGCGCTCGTTCTGGAACTCATCCTGCAGCCACAGCCGCTCCTCGGAGTCCGACACGTGTGCGAACTCGGCGCCCACGTTGCCGCCATAGATGTAGCGCAGCTGCGCCAGGATATCCCTGAGCTTCATGCGCCTCGGCACTGCGTCCGTGCGGCTGCCGGTGAAGAACTCGGCATCGAGATCGCCGGGCGCGAGTCCGAAATAATCCAGGTCGAGCACCCGCGGCTGCGGCCGCACCATGAGGCCGAGCGGGTCGATGGTCGCCACCAGGTGCCCGCGGTTGATCCACACCTGGATGAGACGCGAG
>JASHTN010000127.1 GCA_030040525.1 Gammaproteobacteria bacterium
TCGAGCTCCGGATCGTGCAGCGCCTGCCACCACGCTGCCAGGTCGATCTGCGCCGGCGCCGCGGCTGCGCCCGGCGCGCCGGCCGGAGCAGCCTGCGCCGCGCGCGAGACTGCCGCGTACTGGTCCGGCATGGGCAGCCGCGGCGTGTGGTAGTTGGGCCCGACCGCGCAGCCGGCGAGCACGGCGGCCGCGAGGCCCGAGGCGAAGCATTGCAGGCGGCGCACCCGCTGCTCCCGTCAGCGCGCGGCAACCGCCGGCGTCGCGCCTGAATCCAGCATGTTGACCCGCACCTTCTCGCCGTCGCCGATCTGGCTGCTGACGTTGAGCGCCAGCACGTCACCCGGCGCAACGCCCGAGGCGAGCTCGACCACGCGGCCGTCGTCGCGGCCGATGGCCACGGCGCGGAAGCGGAGCGTGCCGGATGAGTCGATCCGCGCCACCTGCGGCCCGCTGGCGCGGAACAGCAGCGCCGCCGCCGGCACCTGCACCAGGCCCCGTGGCGGCAGTGCGAACCCGACCTTGACGTACATGCCGGGCACGAACTCCTGTTTGCCGTTCGGGATGTCCACCTCGACACGCAGGGTGCGGGCCTGCGGGTTGATGGCGTCGGCGGTGCGCGTGATCCGGCCGACGTAGTCGCGCGGCACGCCGCCGTTGGTCTGGATCTGCACCGGCCCAGCGTTGCTCAGCAGGTCGTCGGCGGCGCTCTGCGGTGCATCGACGAAGATGCGGATCGGATCGTTCTGCGTCATGACGTACAGCGGCGTGGTCGCAGAGGTGCTGCCGGCGGTCACCAGGTTGCCGATATCGATGTAGCGCACCGTGATGACGCCGTCGTACGGGGCGGTCACCTTCTTGAACTGCGTGAGCACCGTGTACTTGTTGACGCGCGCCTCATCGAGCGCCACGTCGGCCTGCGCCGACTTCAGTCGCGCCACCGAGCTGTCGTAGTCGGCGCGCTTCGCCTCGCGCTCCTGCTCGGACACCACGCCCTTGGGCGAATCGCGCCAGCGCTCGTAGGTGGTCCTGCTGAACTGCAGCTCCGCCTCGCGCACCAGCACCTGCGCCTCGGCGGCCTTGAGCTGCGCGCGCGCCGCGGCCAGCTCGGCATCGAGGTCCGGGGTCTCGATGAGCGCGAGCACCTGGCCCGCCTTCACGTGGTCGCCGATGTCGACGAACCACTGGCCGACGTAGCCGTCCACCCGCGCGTAGATGGTGCTGGTATGCCAGGCGGCGGTCTGCCCGGGAAGCAGCAGGCGCTGCACGCCGGACAAGGGCTGCGCGCGCACCGCATCCACCAGTGCCGCGGCGCCGGCCGCCGCGGCGGTCGCATGCGCGAGGCTGCGCGCCTTGAAGAAGCGGTCGGCCGACACCAGCACGAAAGCGGTCGCGAGCACCCCGGCGGCGATGGTCGCCGCCTTCTTCAG
Organism: Gammaproteobacteria bacterium; assembly: GCA_030040525.1. GTDB lineage: Bacteria > Pseudomonadota > Gammaproteobacteria > Steroidobacterales > Steroidobacteraceae > 13-2-20CM-66-19. Next base: position 1,428 of record JASHTN010000127.1, read on the forward strand.
GCGTCGTCCGGTGTCCGGATCGAAGTGCGCCGTCGCGGCGTGCGACTCGGTATTCGCGACATCGCCCGCGTAGTCGGTCGGCCGGATCTCGCCCTGCGGCCCGGGTGCGTGGCTGGACGGCTTGGCGTGCGTGGCTTGCATGCAATCGGTCTTTCAGGGTGTGGGGGCCGGCGCAGGCGGGCGGCGCAGCAGCCGATACATGGTCGGCACGAACACCAGCGTGGCGAAGGTCGCGAACAGCAGCCCGCCGATCACCGCGCGGGCGAGCGGCGCGTTCTGCTCGCCACCCTCGCCGACACCGATCGCCATCGGCACCATGCCGAGAATCATCGCGCCGGCGGTCATCAGCACCGGGCGCAGTCGGGTGAATCCGGCGCTGGCCGCGGCGATGAGCGGCGCGTCGCCCTGCTGCATGCGCTGGTTGGCGAAGGTGACGACGAGGATGCTGTTGGCGGTGGTGAGGCCGATGGCCATCAAAGTGCCCATCAGCGCCGGCACGCTCAGGTGCGTCTGGGTGAGGAACAGCATCCACATCGTCCCGCTCAGCGTGAAGGGTACGGCGAGGAGCACGATGAGCGGGTCGATCCAGCTCTGGAAGTTGATCACCAGGAACAGGTAGACCAGCACCACCGCGAGCGCGATGCCGGTGAACAGCCCCGTGTAGCTCTCGCGCATGGTCTCCACCTGGCCGCTGAGATAGATATGCATCGCCCTGGCGGCGGGCGGCTGGTTGGCGGCGATCACCCGCTCGATGTCCTGCGACGTCGAATACAGGTCGCGGCCCTGCACGTTGGCCTGCACGTCGAACACCGGCCGGATGTTCAGCTGCGAGGTCACCATTGGCACCCTGACACGCCTGACGGCCGAGAGGTTCATGAGCAGCTGCGACTCGCGGCTGCCGTCGGTGGAGCTCGACACCGGCATGGTCTCGAGGTTCTGTGTCGTGTCGAACTGGTATGGGGGTTGTTGCACCACCAGCGGATAGCTCACGCCGTTGCTCGGGTCGACCCAGAAATTCGGGGCGCTCTGCAGGCTCGAGCTCGTGGTCACGAGCATGTTATAGGCCGCATCCCGCTGCGTGAGGCCCACCTCGGTGGCGAGCGCCCGGTCGACGTCGACCGCGAGCGCCGGCGCGTCCGGCACCTGGAATATGTGCGCATCGACCACGCCGGGCACGCGCGCCAGCAGGCGCGTCAGGCGCGTGGCGAGCGCGTAGGTCGCGTCGCTGTCGGAGCCGGTGACGCGGATGTCGATCGGCGCCGGCTGGCCGAAATTGAGCACCTGATCGACGATGTCGGCCGGCTGGAAGAAGAACTGCAGTGCCGGGAAGCGCCGCGGCAGCTCGCGGCGCAGCATCGCCGTGAGCTCCGCGGTCGGCGCGTGCTTTCGCGTCAGCGAGATGAGGATCTCCCCATCCATGGGACCGACGGTGGCCGAGTCGGACAAGGCAATGTTGATGCCGCTGTAAGGCAGCCCGATGTTGTCGAGAATCACGCGGATCTGGCGGTCGCCGACCAGCTGGCGGATCGCCGCCTCGACCTGCGCGAAGTACCTCTGGGTGACCTCGATGCGCGTGCCGGGCGGGGCGCGCACGTGCAGGCGCATCTGCCCGGCGTCGACCTCGGGGAAGAAGTCGCGCCCGAGGAGCGGGAACAGCGGCAGCGACACCGCCATGATCGCGAGGAACGCGAGCACGGTCGCCTTCGGCTGCGACAGCGCCCAGGCGAGCGCGTTGCGGTACGCCTCGCGGAAGCGCCGGAAGCCGCTCTCGAACCCTAGGTGAATGCGCAGCAGCGGGTGCACGCGCGCCGCGCCGCCCGGCGCGGCCGCGTGCGGGCGGTGCAGCACCGAGCGCATCAGGTACAGAAAGAGCACCGGCACCATGGTGAACGACAGCGCCAGACTCGCGAGCAGCGAGACGATCACCGACACCGACAGCGGCGAGAACAGGTACTTGGCAGTGCCCTGCAGCAGGAATACCGGCACGAACACGATGCAGATGCACAGCGTCGAGAGGAAGGTCGGCGTGCCGACCTCGCCGGCGCCCTGCACGATCGCCTCGGGCAGGTGCTGGTGGAGCCCCGCATGGCGCTCGACGTTCTCGATCACCACCGTACCGTTGTCCACCAGGATGCCGACGGCGAGCGCGAAGCCCCCGAGCGTCATGGTGTTGAGGGTCTCGCCGCCGACGCCCATCAGCAGCACCGCGCTGATGATCGACAGCGGGATGGAGGCGAGGATGATCAGCGTCAGGCGCCAGTTGCCGAGGAACAGCAGGATCATGAGCGCGGTGAGCCCGGCGGCCATCGCGCCGCCCATCAATACGCTGTCGAGGGCCGCCTTGACGAACACCGACTGGTCGAAAATCGGCGTTATGCGCACGTCGCTCGGAATCATGTGGCGGACGTCGGGCAGCGCCGCGCGGATGCCGTCGATCACCGCGAGCGTCGAGACGCCGCCCGTGTTGCGGATCGTCATGAGCGCCCCGGGCACGCCGTCCACCGTCACCGAGTTGGTCTGCACCTGGAAGCCGTCGTGCACGTGCGCGACGTCGCGCATGAACACTTCGCGCCCGTTGACCTCCTTGATCGGGAAGGAGTTGATGGTGTCGATGACGTCCGGGCTGTTGTTCATCGCCACGAGGTAGTCACGCGTGCCGATCTTGACGTCGCCCCCGGGCAGGATGACGTTCTGCGTCTGCAGCGCGTCGCTCACGTCCTGGGGGGTCAGGCCGCGGGCCTGCAGCGCCTGCTGATCGAGGTCCGCCATGATGACGCGCGGCTTGCCGCCGTAGGGGTATGGCACCGTGGCGCCGTGCACCACCGCGAGCGCCGGGCGGATGATGTTCTGGCCGAGGTCGTTGAGCGCGGTGTCCGGCAGCGAGCTGCTCGAGAGGCTGAGCTGGATGATCGGCACGTCGGTCGCGCCGTAGCGGATCACGAGCGGCGGCGTGATGTTCGGCGGCATGTACTTGAGCACCACCAGCGCGCTGCTCGCGAGCTGCGCGATGGCGCGAGTGACGTCGGCGCCCTGGTGCAGGTAGACGCGCTCGACGCCCACGCCCTCGTAGCTGGTCGCCTCGATGCGCGCGATGTCGTCGACCAGCGAGGCCATCTGCCGTTCGTGCAGCGTCAGGATGCGGTTCTGGATGTCCTCGGCATCCATGCCGGCGTAGGTCCACACGACGCTGCACACCGGGATGTCCATCTGCGGGAAGATGTCGATCGGCATGCGCAGCGCTTCGCCGATCCCGAGCAGCGCGATCAGGATGAGCACCGCCACCACCGTGTACGGGCGCTTCAGGATGTAGCTGACGAGCGGCATGCGAGCGGCCTGGCTCCCCTCAGGACTGCAGCGCGGGGCCGGCGGCGAGCGGCTGGCGGACGCGAAAGGTGCTGCCCTGCCCGGGGCTGCTGCTCACCTCGACCTCGGCGCCGTGCGCGCTGCAGATCGACTTGACGATCGACAGACCGAGGCCCGCCCCGCCCTGCTCGCGCGAGCGCGAGCGGTCGACGCGGAAGAAGCGCTGAAAGACGTGTGGCAGGGCGTTGGCGGGGATGCCGATGCCGTTGTCGCTTACCTCGAGCACGGCGAAGCCCGCCTCGCGCCGCACGGCGAGCCGCACCTGGCCGCCGCTCGGGGTGTATTTGATGGCATTGTCGAGCAGGTTGACGACCACCTGCTTGAGCCGCGCGCGGTCGCCCTCCACGGTCACCCCGCCCGCCGACTCGCAGCTGACGCTGACCCGCTTGTCGTCGGCGAGCAGGCTCATCTGACCGGCGGTGGTGGCCGCGAGCTCGCCGAGGTCGAACCTGACCCGTTCCGCGGGCGCCTCGCCGGCATCGAGCCGCGACAGCGCGAACAGCCCGTCGACGATCTCGCCCAGCCGGTCGACCTCCTCGAGCACGCTGCCCAAGGTCTCGCGCGTCTCGCCGCCGAGCCCCGCGTCCTGCGCGAGGCTCTCGAGCTCGCCGCGCATCACGGTGAGCGGCGTGCGCAGCTCGTGGCTCGCGTCGGCGACGAACTGCTTGGAGCTGCGCACCGCGTCCTCGAGGCGGTGGATCATGCGATTCAGGGCGACCGACAGCCGCTCGATCTCATCGCCGCTCTGCACCACCGGCAGCCGCTCGCTCAGATTATGCAGGCTGATGTCCTCGGCCTTGAGCGCGATGCTCTCGACCGGCTTGAGCGCGCGGCGCACCAGCACGAAGCCGCCCGCCACCGCCACGCCTACCGCGACCGGCAGGCCGATCGCGAGCACCCCGAGCACATGCGCCAGCGTCGCCTCGGTGGCGGCGCTCGAGGTGCCGACCTCGACGACGTAGCGCGAGCCGTCGCCCGCGCGTGCGCCGACCGCGGCGATCAGGAGCGCGGTGCCGGCGAGCGGCTGCTTGCGCGCCCAGGGCAGCGGCGCCGCCCCGGCCTGCGGCACCTGCGACGGATCGAAGCTGCCGTCGCGCGGCACGCCGCAGACATACAGCAGGCGGCCGTCGGCGGCGGAGATGCGGATGAAGCGCCCGTTGACCTCCGGGGCGTAGAGCGCCTCGACCTGCTGGCGCAGGCGCTGCTCGTCGATGCGGGTGGCGGGCGTCAGCAGCGTGTCGGCGATCTGCTGCGCCCGGCGCTCCTGGATGCCGAGCACGTTGGTGTTCAGATAGTGCCGCAGGAAGAGCCAGGTGAGGCCGCCGAGCAGGACGAACACGATCGTGAGCACCCCGGCGTACCACGCCACCAGGCGGAAGCTCAGCGACCGGGTGTTCATGAATTCTGCTCGGTAGCGAGGCCGTAACCGACGCCGCGGACGGTGCGGATCAGCTTCACTGCGAAGGGATCGTCGATCTTGGCCCGCAGGTGCCGCACATAGACATCCACGATGTTGGTGAGCCCCTCGAAGCTCTGATCCCACACGTGCTCGATGATCATGGTGCGCGAGAATACGCGTCCGGGGCTCGCCGCGAGGTATTCGAGCAGCGCGTATTCCTTCGGCGTGAGCTCGATCCTGCGGCCGGCGCGCCGCACCTGCTGCGTGAAGCGATCGACCTCGAGGTCCGCCACCTTGAGCACGCTGGCGCGTGCCACAGGCCCCCGGCGCAGCAGTGCCTTCACGCGCATCACCAGCTCCGCGAAGGCGAACGGCTTGGTGAGGTAGTCGTCGGCGCCCGCCTCGAAGTTCGCAACCTTCGCCTCGGTTGCATCGCGCGCGGTGAGAACCAGGATCGGCACCTGCTGGCTCTTGCGGCGGATGCGCTTCAGCAGCTCCTCGCCCGGTAATCCCGGCAGCATCAGGTCGAGGATGATCAGGTCGTAGTCGTAGGCCTCGGCCATGTCCCAGCCGGCCTGCCCGTCGGCCGCCACGTCGACGGCGTAGCGCTCGGCGCGCAGGGCGCGTGCGACCAGGTCGCTCACCTTTTTTTCGTCCTCGACGAGCAGCATGCGCATGGCTCAACTCCTTGCGCGCAGCAGACCATACGCGGATTAATCGGCGGCCAAGGGGCGATTAAAATTCATTAAGAATGCGCTGCCTGCATAACTCATTGAATTACAGGCACAATCTGTCGTCGCATCTGTCCCACAGCGAGACCGTAGGTGTAACAAAACCGTCATGCGATTGCATCGCGAATGTCATACAAGCGCAGCACAGTGGCGGGCGGCGCCCGTGGCAGGTCACGGGCGCAAAACCAATCACAGGAAGCGGAAGATGAACCCCATTCGTACGGATATGGAATCGCCCCTCGCACCCCGGGCGCGCATGCGCCTTGCGCCGCTGTGCAGTGCGTGTGTGTTGGTCGCGATGTTGGGAGGGGCGGGTCTGGCCCAGGGGCAGACGGCCTCCAGCGACAGCAGCCTC
>JASHTN010000128.1 GCA_030040525.1 Gammaproteobacteria bacterium
GGCTGAGAACGTCCCATCTCCAGTGGCTGCCGTTATCGTTCTGCCTCGTGGTGCTGTCCAATCCCGCAGCGCTTGCCGACGCGCAGGTTGCGAGCTGTGGCGCACGGGGCGTTGCCGTACAGGTCCTTGGATCGGGGGGTCCCGAAGTACAGGACCGCCGCGCGTCCAGCAGCTATCTCGTCTGGCAGAATGGCCGGGCCAGGGTCCTGATCGACAGTGGAGGCGGAAGCGCACTGCGCTTTGGTGAGTCGGGCGCCACAGTGACATCGCTAGACGTTGTATTGCTCACCCACCTTCACGTGGACCATACCGCCGACCTGGCCGCTCTAATCAAATCGTCATTCTTTGAAGCGCGCGATCGCGAGCTCCCGCTATATGGGCCAGTTGGCAATGATGCGTTTCCGTCCACCACGGAATTCATTCGCACGCTCTTCGATAAGCGGCGTGGCGCTTACAGGTATCTGGGTAGCTTCGTCGATACTGCGGCACCTGACCCTTACTTGTTGCACGCACACGACGTGCGGCTCACCGAGAGTGAGATCCGCCAAGTCTATGCGCAAGGCGGCCTGCGCGTTCTCGCGACCCGCGTCATCCACGGCGGAGTGCCGGCAATCGCCTTTCGAGTGGAGCTTGGTGGCGTCAGCGCTGCATTCAGCGGCGACACGAACGGCGATAACGGCAACCTGGAGCGACTCGCTACCGGCGCCGACCTGCTGATTGCGCACAATGCCGTTCCTGAGGGCGCCACCGGGGTCGAGCGTGCGCTGCATATGCCACCGTCCGTCATCGGCCGCATTGCGAAGACCGCTAACGTGCGGCGCTTGGTACTCTCGCACCGGATGCTCCGCACACTTGGAAGGGAAGTTGAGACAGAGCAAGTCATCCGCCGAGTGTTCCACGGTCCAATCAGCTTTGCCGATGATCTAAGCTGCTATGCGCTGCCGTAGCGGCATCGAACGTAAGCGGTTCGGGCTCTGTGGCAAGAGTGTGTCCAGTCGGGCCATCTGGCAGTTCGGTGTCGTTCGTTCAGCTGCGTTTTTCAGGCTCTGACGGACCTATTATCGCCGTCATCCTCCCTTGGCATGACGTCGTCTGAACTCGGCCACCTTGGCCCTGTTGCCACAAGCGAGCATCGAGCACCAGCGGCGATCTCCGCGTCGCGAGGTATCGAGGAAGTACAGCGTGCAAGTGGGCGCTTCGCATTGCCGAATGAGCTGCGCGGCCTCGCTCCCGAAAAGACGCACCGCCTCGCGGGCGAGTGTTGCGAGCAGTGCCCCCGCCCCGCCCGTGAGCATTACGCGCCCGTTGCGCTTGAGCTGCGGTACCGCTGTAGGTCCTGCGGCGACCTCATTCAAGGTTTTACGAGCGAGGTTTGCTGCCCGTCCTGTCCCGCCTCCCGCGAGCGCGAAGATCGCCTCGCGAAGAGCGCGGGCGGTGCGAAGGTCCGCATTGCTCACTTCGGGGGTCGAGCTTGCCAGCCCCGCGGATGTGAGCCATCGACCTAAATCGGAAGGAGTCGCCAAGAGCTCGCGCGGCGCGGCAGACAGCCTCGCCTGTAAGGTGGCCGCAAGATCCAAAACGTTGGACCCGCCGCGAAAGCGAAAGCCATCTCGATCTTCAGGGAGTGCTCGTTTCACGGCGAAGCTAATTTGACAGGTTTCTCGCAGGGTGACAACATGAGGAGTAACCTAATACACAAGTTACCAAAGCGGGGCAGGTATGCGTCATCGATGGCTTCAGCTGATCTGCAGCGCGGCGCTTCTTGTGGTTGGTACAGGCGCGGTGCGATCCGAGGAACTCATAAGCTTCCAAGGAACGTGGGTCATGGACTCCGCCTACGAGCTTCAAGCCGATGGGACGCGCACCACGAACTTCGGCGAGCACCCGGCAGGGCTTCTCATGGTCGATGCACAGGGTCGCTACAACCTGCAAATCTTCAAGGCGGACCGGCCAGTTTTCGCGAGCGGCGATAAAACGCACGGCACGGCCGCGGAATACCGTGCAGCGGTGCTGGGGAGCAGCACCCACTTTGGCAAAGTAACGATCGATCAGCCGCATCACCAGCTCATCTTCGACGTCCAGGCGGCCTCTTTCCCCAACTGGGAAGGCAAGCGCCAGGTGCGGGATTTCACCTTCAAGGATGGCCTGCTGAGCTATGCCGTCCCGGCAAGTGCCTACGGTAACGGCGCAGTCGCTTATTCGGTGTGGCGCCGCATGGTTGAGCACTGACGAGAGGGGGTAGACAGCGGGATGAGCGGGCCAGGCTGCGTGAGACACGCCTCGGCAAAAGCCAACTCGTTGGGACTTCGAATGAAGGATCGCAATCAGTCCAGTCGTCGGAGGAACTTACAATGAAGGATCCCATATACCGGCGCGATTGCTCGCTGACAGTTCGCGGTGGCGCGCTCGCCCCTCCACGACTTTCCGAGCGGAAGGGCTACTTCTCGATGAGGGGATTCATGCAGTGCACAGCGATCCCCGCCGCCGCGGCGCTTTTCACCCTCAGCCTCGCAACAGGCGCCGGCGCGGCCCCCGCTCCCAAGTACATCAGCGACGCGATTGCCGACAAGGCGCGCCCCGCGGCCGACACCGAGCGCGACGCCAACCGCAAACCTGCAGAGACCCTGGCCTTTGCTGGCGTCAAGCCGGGCGACTGGCTTCTAGAGCTCGCCCCCGGCAAGGGCTACTACACCCGCCTGCTGAGCGGCGTCGTGGGCGCGAAGGGTCAGGTGTCGGTCTATAGCATCGCCTCGCTCAAGCCTGGCACGCCGCCTCCGCCGATCGTGGCACTCGCTGCCGACCCTCACTACGCGAACGTGAAAGTCACACTTGACCGGCTGGTCGATGTCAGGCCGACGAACAGCTTCGACCTCGCGTGGACGACACAGAACTATCACGATTTCCACAATCTCACCGATCCTCAGATCGCAACGCTCAACAAGGCTATCTTCGATGCGTTGCGGCCGGGCGGCGTCTTCCTCGTGCTGGATCACGCCGCCGCGTCAGGGTCAGGGGCGCGTGATACCAACACCCTGCACCGCATCGACGAGGAGACCGTGAAACAGGAGCTGAAGGCGGCGGGATTCGAGCTCGTTGGCGAGAGCAACCTGTTGAGGAACGCGGCGGACCCGCATACGGGCAAGGTGTTTGAAGGAGCAATCCAGGGCCACACCGATCGGTTTCTGCTGAAATTCAGGAAGCCGGCGAACTAAGGACTCGCTGTGAGCTCGCTCAATTGCCGCCCGAACGCATGACAGGTGCTTCGGCCGTCGTCATAGAGGAGGCCCACCCGGCTGGGCGCGACGCGCTGCGGTGTCTGGCGCAGTACTTCGCGGAGCTCGACGTTCGGTTCAGGAATGGATTCGATCCGAAGTTGAGTCTCGCGACTTCCGACGAAGATTTCAGCGCGCCGCGGGGATGTTTCTTCGTTGCCCGCCTCCTGGGACATGCTGTCGGGTGTGGGGCGCTGCGAGTTGTTGACCGCGAGATCGGTGAAGTGAAGCGTATGTGGGTTGATCCCCGGGTCCGAGGCCTCGGAATTGGGCGCAAGCTGCTCATTGAGCTAGAACGCCGCGCGCGGACCCTAAAGCTAAAGATGCTCCGCCTCGAGAGCAACGAATCGCTGGAGGAGGCACACGCGTTATATCGATCGGCCGGCTACGTGGAAGTCGAGCCGTTCAACAACGAGCGGTATGCGCATCACTGGTTTCAAAAGCGCATCGAATAAAGTGAGCGCTGAGCAGCGTTCCCCTCATCAGGGCAACGATCGCCGCCTGTCCAGGCGCCAGAGGAGTTGAGAGCGACGGGTGCGATATACGGGCATGAATTCTTGCCGCCACCCGGCGGCACGCTCGCTATAGCAAGCTCATTTCAAAATAATCTCACGAAGCAACTCAGTGCCCAGAACTTTTCTGTATTCATTCCGGAACACTCTGGCCTTGTTTTGAACCTCGGTGCTACCGATTACCCTCTTGGCCACGTCTTCTAGCTCGACACCTTTATCCAAAGCCGCCATGCCGTTTTTAAAGGTGAGCATGAGAATTACATTGGGCTGATCCGGGGTTTTTGGAGTGGCCCTGAGGACCTTGTAATCGATGAT
>JASHTN010000129.1 GCA_030040525.1 Gammaproteobacteria bacterium
CTGTCGCTGGTTGCGGTATTCATCCCGATCCTGCTGATGGGTGGCATCATCGGGCGGATGTTGCGGGAATTCTCGATAACGCTCTCCATCGCGGTACTGATATCGCTGCTGATCTCGCTCACCACCACGCCGATGATGTGCTCGCGGCTGATCGGTCAGACCGATCCGACGCGCCAGGGGCGACTGCTCCGGGCGAGCGAACGTGCTTTCGAGGCAGTGCGCGGTGGTTACGCGCGCTCGCTGCGCTGGGTGCTGCGCAACGGCGCCGTGGTGACAGTGCTGCTCGCTGCGACCATAGTGTTCAACGTTTATTTGTACCTGGTCATCCCCAAAGGATTTTTTCCGCAGCAGGACACGGGGCGCCTCACCGGCGGCATTGAAGCCGACCAGGCCAGCTCGTTCCAGTCCATGTCGCGTAAGCTCCGCCAGTTCATCGAGATTGTGCGGACGGATCCCGCCGTGGGAACGGTCGTGGGCTTCACTGGAGGCGGGGACGTGAACTGGGGCTCCATATTCGTGTCGCTGAAGCCGAAGGCTGAACGCAAGCTGTCCGCTGACCAGGTGATCGACCGGCTACGACCGAAGCTCAATCAGGTCGCAGGCGCCCAGCTGTTCCTTCAGTCGGCGCAGGAAATCCGGGTGGGCGGCCGCCAGAGCAATGCTCAGTATCAGTACACGCTCCAGGGAGACAGCGTGAGTGAGATCTACCGGTGGGCGCCGAAGCTCACCGAAGCACTGCAGCACGAGCCGCTCCTCACCGACGTCAACTCCGATGAGCAGCAGAGCGGTCAAGCGATCGACCTAACTATCGATCGAGATACCGCCGCCCGCCTGCAGCTCAACCCCGCGATGATCGACAACACGCTCTACGACGCTTTCGGTCAGCGCCAGGTCTCCACCATCTACAATGCCCTCAACCAGTACCACGTGGTGATGGAGGTGGCACCGCGGTACTGGCAGAATCCCGCGACGCTCCGCAACCTGTGGGTGAGCACGGCCGGCGGCACCGTGAGCGGGACACAGTCGACCAACGCGGTCGCCGGCACCGTGACCTCGAGGCTCACTACCGCCAATACCACCGCGGCGGCGATCGCGGCCGACACTGCCCGCAACCTGGCCACCAACGGTCTTGCCAATACCGGGCGCGGGGCGGTCTCGACGGGCTCCGCCGACAGCACCTCACCGGAGCAGATGGTGCCACTCGCGGTGTTCGCCGGTTACAGGCCCCACAGAACATCGCTCGCGATCAACCATCAGGGCACCTTCGTAGCGAGCACGATCTCCTTCAACCTGGCGCCGCGCGCATCGCTCAGCCAGGCCTCCGCTGCAATACGCAATGCCGTGAATGAGATCGGCATGCCGCCGACGATTCATGGAAGCTTTCAGGGGACGGCACGCACCTTCGAGAAGTTCCTCAGCAGCGAGCCGGTACTGATCCTCACGGCGCTGGCCGCTGTCTACATCGTGCTAGGAATACTGTACGAGAGCTACATCCACCCGGTGACGATCCTCTCGACGCTGCCCTCGGCCGGGGTCGGAGCGCTGCTGGCGCTGCGGGTGTTCAACACCGAATTCAGCATCATGACGCTGATCGGAGTAATTCTACTGGTCGGTATCGTCAAGAAGAACGCCATCATGATGATCGACTTCGCGCTGGAGGCGCAGCGCAGCCAGGGAGCCCGCCCCGAAGAGGCCATCTATACCGCCTCGCTCCTGCGGTTTCGCCCGATCATGATGACGACTATGGCGGCACTGCTCGGCGCGTTGCCGCTCGCCTTCGGCAGCGGCGAAGGTGCCGAGGTGCGCAAGCCTCTCGGCATCTCCATCGTCGGCGGACTCATCGTGAGCCAGGTGCTGACGCTCTATACCACCCCGGTGATGTATCTGTACATGGATCGCGCCGCGCGGTGGCGTAGGCCGACTCTGTCGCGCATAAGGACTTAGTCGTTGACGGCAGTACCGTGCACTTTGGACCGCACTGACGCTACACCGGGATACTGTGCGCCACGAAATACTCGCGCGCTGCGGCAAGGTGTCGTTCGTGGGTCTGTCAACGCCCGACCGAGGTCCGATAAATTGGCTGGCGCACTCTCGTGGACCACTCGATGTGGCGACCGCGGCCTCGTTCTCGTGGAAGCGCAGACAGTCATCTGTCCATTCAAGTTCACAATGCGCCAGAAGTCTACGCGCCTCTCCTTCGAGGTCGTCGACCACCGATTAGCATCGCAGTGCCTACGTGCGCTTCACGTCGTTTTGCGTGCTGTTAAGCGAGCGCGTCAGCAAGAGCAGGGCGCGCGTCAGCCAGCACAAGTTTTGTCGGCCTCGACCAAGCGACGGCAGACACGAGGTGCGGAGCTCAGATGACGGTGCATTGTGCCGTATCGGTTGCGCTGGAGTGTGTGGACAGCGGTTGTCAGCGCAATCCTGCGCGGACAACGACTCGATTCGAAAGTGACTGATGGACATACTAGCTGCGCGTCAGTCGGTATCAGTCGGCTATCTGGAGGGGTCGGAGCATGCGCGCCGCCAAACGTGTCATAAGGCTGATTTTCATTGTGCTGCCTCTGTGCTCGCTGTTGGCTGAAACCCGCGCGCAGACCACAGACGCGTGGGAGCGCTCGGGACTGGCAGCGCAGGCGACTCTGGAGCGTGAACTCATGGTGCCCATGCGCGATGGCGTGCGGCTTTCAACCGCGGTGATTCGGCCCAAGGGGTCCTCGGGGCCGCTGCCCACCATTCTCATTCGCACCGCATACGACAAAGATCAAGAGTTCGAGGATGAGCAGTTAAAGGATCTCCTCGGCCGCGGCTATGCGTTTGTGATTCAGAATGAGCGCGGCATGGGATGGTCGGAGGGAAAGCATCAGTACCTGGCCGGTGCGCGTAACGATGGTTATGACACCCTCAGCTGGATTGCAGCTCAACCTTGGTCGAATGGCAAGGTGGGGACAATCGGCTGCTCGAGTTCTGCGGAGCATGAGCTTGCACTCGCTGCCATGAATCACCCGGCGCACAAGGCAATGATCGCGATGGGGCCGGGCCAGGCGATTGGAGAGCTTCCGGGTTGGAGGACAATGGGGGGGTTCTATAAGGGCGGCGTTCCCGCGATCGAGAATGCGCACTGGTACATCGCTTATGGTGAGCCGTATCGTCCGCAGCTCTCGCGCGATCTGTCACCCGATGAGCGCGCCCGGGTGGCGGACATGTTCTCGCCCTGGGCGGTGTGGGAGGTGAATCTTAACAAGGAGCTTCCCCGATGGAGACAAGGGTTTGGGGGCCTATTGAGTCAATCCGAGCAGGAGCTTCCGAGCCAGGATATCCTGCGCCGGATTGGCGTTCCCGAGGGTGATTTCGATACCTTTATCAAACTCTCACCTACCGATCCCAAGTGGCGTGAATATGACTATATCCGAGAGGGGGACCACCCGCGGGTGCCGGCGTTGTACGTCGATGCCTGGTACGACGAGGTGGGTGCGGGCACGGTGAAGTTGTTCGAGTATCTGCAGCACACGCCGAATCAATTTCTGATCGTCGCGCCCACGGGGCACTGTGGGATGCTGCAGGCCACCGAAAATACCGTCGTAGGGGAGCGTCTGATGGGAGATGCCCGCTACGATTATACGACTCTCATCGAGAAATGGTTCGATCATTGGCTCAAGGATGACCCCAACGACGTGTTAAACCGGCCGAAGATCCAGATGTTCCTGATGGGTGCGAACGCGTGGAAGACCTACTCGGCGTGGCCGGTGCCCGAGGCGAAGCCGCTGCGGCTCTTTCTGCACAGTGAAGGCCGCGCCAACAGTCTGTTGGGTAACGGTCGCCTTTCACGGAGTCAGCCTGCCCGGGAGAGTCCTGACACGTTCGTATCGGATCCGATGCATCCGGTTCCGTCCTTAGGGGGCGGCGACGCGCCAAACAACCTCCAGAACCAGACCGGCGTGGAGATGCGCGACGACGTGCTGGTGTACAGCACGGAGGTGCTAACGGAGGGGATCGCTCTGACCGGAGAAGTGCAAGTCGTGGTGTACGTTTCCTCGACCGCGCCCGATGCGGATCTATCGATAAAGCTCGTCGATGTCTACCCGGACGGCAAGGCGTACAACGTGAGCGATACCATGTTGCGGCTGCGGTACCGTGACGGGTTTGCCAAACCGACATTGATGCAGCCCGGCCAGATCTATCGTGCCGAGCTGAGCGGGATGTTGACGAGCAACTACTTTCCTCCGGGACATCGGATCCGCATACACCTGGCGGGTAGCAACTTTCCTCTGTACGAGCGCAACCTGCAGACCGGAGGCCGTAATTACGACGAGACGCAAGCGAGGGTGGCGACGATTCAGATCCACCACAGCGCCGGGCAGCTCTCCTTTATCGAGCTTCCCGTGGTTCCGCGTTAGACGCATAACGATGTAGATCATGTACGCACCCGCTGCAGACCGATATCAAGGAATGTCATACGCAGGCTGCGGCCGCAGCGGCCTGCGTTTGCCGCGGATCTCGCTCGGATTGTGGCAAAATTTCGGTGCAACCGTTCCCTACGAAACCGTTCGGGAGATGGTGCTCAAGTCGTTCGATCACGGCATTACGCACTTCGATCTGGCCAACAACTACGGCCCGCCGCCGGGCTCAGCAGAGGAGAACTTCGGCCGAATACTGGCGCGAGACCTCGCCAGCTACCGCGATGAGCTACTCATCTCGACTAAGGCTGGGTACCCCATGTGGCCTGGGCCTTACGGAGAATGGGGCTCGCGGAAACATCTCCTCGCTAGCTTGGACCAAAGCCTCAAGCGCATGGGTCTCCAATATGTCGATATCTTGTATTCACATCGCCACGACCCGCATACACCGCTCGAGGAGACGATGGGCGCGCTGGATGTGGCAGTACGAAGCGGCCGCGCGCTCTATGTGGGCATTTCATCGTATGGCCCGGAGAAAACGCGCCAGGCGGTGCGTATTCTGCGTGAATTGAAGACACCCTGTTTGATCCATCAGCCCTCCTACTCGATGTTCAATCGATGGATTGAGGGTGAATTGTTGCAGACGCTAGAGCAAGAAGGGGTAGGCTGCATTGCGTTCTCGCCGCTCGCGCAGGGCCTTCTCACCACGAAGTACCTCAATGGCATCCCGGACTCCTCGCGGGTTGTTAGAGGGGAAGAATTTAGCAAGAGTATGCTCACTGAGCGCAATCTCAGCAACGTGCGAAGGCTCGATCAGATAGCGCGGGAACGGGGGCAGAGCCTTGCGCAAATGGCTATCGCCTGGGTTCTGCGTAAGCCCGGAGTCACCAGCGCCCTCATTGGCGCCAGCCGCTGGTCACAAATAGAGGAGTGTCTCGGTGCAATTGCGAACCTACACTTCAGCGGCACCGAGCTGGCCGCCATCGACCGCTACGCGGTCGATGGCGGTATCAACATTTGGGCCGAATCGAGTGCCGACCCTGAATGCAATCGATCCTCATCTCGAACCCGCTGATTCGCTGTCCTTCGGGATCCTCACTACTGCAGTACCGCTTCTGTCTTTCGTTTGATCAGGTCAAAATCGATGTCAGCTCCGAGCCCGGGCCCGGTGGGCGCGTGCAGCATACCCTGCGCGTCAGGGCGAAACTCCTGCGCGAGGCCGTAGCGATGCGCGTTATCCGGCAGCAGCACCTCGAACCAGGTGGTATTGGGGATGGCGAGTGCGAGATGGAGATTGGCGAGGTTGTTCAGTGAATTGCCGCTGTGGTGGATTTCGTAATTCATGTGAAAGGCCTCGGCCAGATGCGCAGTCTTTAGCATCGTCGTGAGCCCGCCTTTGTTTGGAATGTCGCCGCGCAGATAGTCGGTGGCGCCTTGGGTGATCCAGATGGGGTAGGTGTCGAGGGCGCCGGCGGGATACTCGGTCGCCAGAATGGGAATATTCAGCTTATGCCGCAACTTTGCATAGGAATGGATGTCCTCGTCGGCGAGCGGGTCTTCGTACCATTTGTAGCCCATCTGCTCGATCGCAAGGCCGACTTTGAGTGCATCATAATAATCATAACTCCAAGTCGCATCGAGCATCAGTGGATAGGCGTCGCCGACTGCCTTGCGCACCGCCTCGCAGACCTTGATGTCGGTGTCGGGGTCCGTGGGCGGATGGATCTTGTACGCGCGCCAACCCGTGTTCTTATAGTTTAGCGCCTGTTCCACGTAAGCCGACGGATCGGGCAGCAACTGCGAACTGGCATAGGCGCCGATCGAGCTGCGCTGGGCGCCCATCAGCGCGTACACCGGTAGCCCCGCGATTTTCCCGGCCAGGTCCCACAGCGCAACGTCGGCCGCACCAATGCAGCGGTACGATACCTGGCGCGACTGCCGTAGCATCTGCCCGTGCAGCCGCTCGCGCTCCAGCGGATTGGCCCCGATCAGCTTCGGCGCGATCCAGCGAATGAGCTGCGGACCATCCATGGATGCGGGATTGCTGGCCGAGCCCAGGAAAGCATGTCCCTCGTGCCCCTCGTCGGTGCGCAGGCGCAGTAGCCCGAGGTTGCTGTTTGGCTGCGTGAAGGCGCTGGAATGATAACGCGTGACGGGAATGTTGTCCCACGTGAAGATGCTCAGCGAGACGTGGTTGATTTTCATGAGCGGCTCCCTTAGCTCCGCCTCCGGATGGCTCGCGGCGATGCGTGTTCACTATCGCCCAGTCCGGCCTACACTGTCTGTCGTCGAATGCGGCGCACACAGCCTTTCCGGCCGTAGGAAGTACAACCGCCGGCCATATTACGCCGCGCACGCTCGTATACTGTCCGCACGAAGGAGCCCCTCCCGCCGCGTGACGGGATCTGACCGACATGCGTCTGGTATGTTGGGGAGTGAAAGCAGCGTGCCGTTCGACGCTGCATGCGCGATCCGAGTCTGAGGTAAGCCGATACCATGAGCCAAGAGAATAAGCTAGCGCTCTACCTCGGAGTCGATGGCGGCGGAAGCAAAACTGCGCTGGCTGTCATCGATTCGGAAGGCACGCTCCGGGCGACGCACGTGGCGCCGGGGGCCTACTGGTTGAGCCTTGGACTCGATGCACTGAGCAATTTGCTTGTTACTGCGGTCAATGCAATTCTGAAAAAGACTCAATTGGCGAGTGGTGATGTGGATTTCGCGTTCTTCGGGCTGTCCGGGCATGGCGAGCACAGCACACTGCTCGATGCGTTGAATCGGGTGCCCGAGCAGTGGATGCCAGCCGGCAAGTTCCTCTGCGGCAACGACATGATTTGTGGTTGGGCGGGGTCCTTCGGCTGTCGCGACGGGATCAATGTAGTGTCAGGCACCGGTTCTATCTGCTACGGCGAACGCCAGGGCCGCAGCGCGCGCAGCGGCGGCTGGGGAGAGATTTTCGGCGACGAAGGTTCGGGTTACTGGATAGCTGCCCGCGGCCTGAATCTATTCGCCCGGATGAGCGACGGGCGGACCCCCGCCGGGCCACTCCAAGCTCTTGTAAAGCAGCGGCTGCAAATCACTCACGACCTGGATCTATGCGCTCACGTCTACAATCGACTGAAGGCTGAGCGTCCTCGCATCGCGCAACTGTGCCGTATCGTATTCGAAGCTTCCACGGCAGGTGACGCGCAAGCGACGGCCATCCTGTCACAGGCAGCCGATGAACTGGTAAGAATGGTCGACACTACGCGCCGTCAGCTTGGCTTTGAACAGCGGGAGACGGTCCCGGTGTCTTGTTCTGGAGGTGTATTCGCAGACCCCGGTCGAGTCCTGTTGGATCATTTCCGAGTGAAACTGCAAGCGGAGAAGGCTCGCTATCAACTCTGCGAGCCGGCCTTTTCGCCGGCCATTGGCGCAGCCCTGTACGCGGCGAAATGTGATGGGAAGCCGTTGTCGGAGCGGGCGCTCAAGCGATTACGGGAGCAAACGGTCAGGGCACCCGGAACTCCGGGTCAGTGATACTCATCAGCAACCGCTCACCATGCAGCTGTGGAGGCTGCATAGGAGCGGTGCCTGCGCGCATACCCGACAATTGCCCTGAGGGTCACGATCAGACCAAGCAGCCAACTGTGCTGCTTTCCGAGTGGCAGCCTGGAATGTATGAATCGTGACTGTTCGTTTTAGCCGTAGTTGCCAGGATGCTTCCACCACCCCGCCCGAATCGCTGAAGCTCAAACGTGCGCTCGGGGTGCGCGACGTTACGTTCTTCATGGTCACGGCGGGCTGTAGCGTACAGTGGGCGACGACCGCGGCGGCGGCGGGACCGAGTTCGTTGCTGGTGTGGGTGTTCGGCGGCCTGGGCATGTTCCTGCCCCTGGCTATATGTGTTGTGTTCCTGGCCGCCCGCTATCCGGAGGAGGGCGGACTGTACGTGTGGAGCGAGCGTGCGTTTGGGCCCTTCATCGGCTTCATGACCGGCTGGACGTACTGGGCGTCCAATCTGCCGTTCCTCACGAGCCTGCTCTACTTCGCTGCAGGAAGCGCGCTGTTCTGGTCGGGCCACCGCGGGGCAGCGGTCGATGCATCGCAGACGTATTTTATTTGCTTCTCGCTCGCTGCGCTCGGAATCGTCACGGTGCTCAACCTGCGCGGGCTGGGGAGTGCGAAATGGCTCAACAGTGTGGGTGCGGCATCACGCTGGCTGGAGGCGCTGCTGC
Organism: Gammaproteobacteria bacterium; assembly: GCA_030040525.1. Taxonomy (GTDB): domain Bacteria; phylum Pseudomonadota; class Gammaproteobacteria; order Steroidobacterales; family Steroidobacteraceae; genus 13-2-20CM-66-19. The sequence goes on from JASHTN010000129.1 coordinate 8,612, forward strand.
TGGTGGTTCTTGCAGTCGCAATCTGCCGCAGCTTCGGAGCGGCCACTTCAATCACGCGACATACCGTCGTCCCGGGATTCCAGCTCGCGCAGATCACCTTCTGGGCGGCGATCGCCTTCGCGTGGACGGGGCCCGAGGCCGCGTCCTTCATGGGCGATGAGATCCGGGATCCTCGACGCACGGTACCGAAGGCGTTCACGATCGCAGCGCCGATGATCGCCGCAATGTACCTACTGAGCACCGCCAGCGTGCTGGTCTCGATTCCGCCCGAACGCAGCACGGCGCTTTACGGCTTGATGGATGCAATTGGCGCTGACGCGGTACGCCTCCAGGTTGACTGGCTGATACCCATTGCGGCGTTGCTGGTCGTCGTTGATCGCCTCGCGAGCGTCGGCGTGTGGCTAGGCGCGGTGGCACGCCTGCCATTCGTTGCCGGACTCGACCGTCATCTGCCCGGCAGCTTCGCGCGCATCCACCCGCGGTACGGCTCACCGACGGTTGCCATCTGGACGCAGACTGGCATCATCGCGGTGTTTGTGTTTTTCGGGCAGGCGGGCACATCGGTGAAAGGAGCGTACGCCGTCGTGGTTGATATGATGGTGGTCGCCACCATGTTGCCGTTCCTGTCACTGTTTGCCTCTGCCATCAAGCTGTCCGGAGGCGCAGCGGCACCGGGGCAGGCACGGATTCCGGGCGGACGTGTGACGGTCATCGTTACCGCGCTGTTCGGTCTGGCGACGACCGTAGCGGCAATGGTGCTTGCGTTTGTGCCACCGCCGGATGAAGCGCATCCGCGGATTGCGGTGCTCAAGATCGCAGGCGTGACGGCGACGCTGCTGCTGGTTGGAATCGCAGTGTATCTTGCCGGCACCGCCCGGGCGCGGCGGCTCGCTGCGCGACTGCCCTAAGAGGCTAGCGTCGATTTGATGATGCCGTGGCCCTGCGCCCGCCGCGTACTCCGTTTCGGTCGATTTGCAGCGCGTCTTGGCCCAGGTCCGCCGAATTCGTGCCGTAACACGGCTCATACCGGCGCGAGCGGCTGGCACAATCAGGCTGAATCGGTCGCAGCGACGGTTTGGAGTTTTCCGACGGGGTATCTGCATGGCTCCTACAGCCAGACGCGTCAAAAAGGGCATTTTCATTCTGCCAGCTCTCCGCTTGCTGAAGGCTTTCAGGCTCGCGGCGCTTGCTTGCACGATCTTCGCATCTACCGTGACCTTTGGGGCCGCAGCCACAAGTGCGAAGGCCGTTGGCAGTCTGATGCCTCGAGTGGACAAGTTTGTCGAGGCTGAGATGCGACGTCAGAAGGTGCCTGGGCTTGCGCTCGGCATAGTGAGTGGAAACGTCGTCATCGCGGCCAAGGGCTACGGCTACGCAAACGTGGAACTCTCAGTTCCAGTCACTCAAGACACGGTCTTTCAATCAGGGTCCGTGGGCAAGTCATTTACCGCCATAGCCGTGATGCTCCAAGTCGAGGACGGCAAGCTCGCGCTCGATGACCGTCTTTCGAAGTATTTTCCGGGTGCTCCCGCCTCTTGGCAGCCCATCACCGTTCGTGACCTATTGAATCATACTTCTGGGATACCCGACTGGGCAGAGCCTGACGCGCATCCGCAATTAGACGGAAAACCCGCAATCGATTTCCGACGCGATTATTCGGAGGAAGAGTTGACGAAGATCGCCTCTCGCCTGCCGCTGGAATTTCAGGCCGGATCACGGTTTCACTACAGCAACACGGGCTACGTCGTGCTCGGTGTACTGGTCCACAGAGTCTCTGGGCGTTTCTACGGCGACGTTCTGATGGATCGCGTGTTCAAACCTCTCGGGATGAGGACCGCGCGCGTGATTAATGAGGCTGACATCATCAAAAATCGCGCTGCGGGTTATAGGCTGGTAGACGGGAAACTCAAGAATCAAGAGTGGGTGGCCCCGACATGGAATACCACAGCCGATGGCTCGTTGTATCTTTCGATCCGCGATTACATTGCGTGGGACCACGGCTTGAGAACCGGCGCGATTCTCAAGCCGACCAGCTGGACGGAAGTATATACGCCGGGTCCGCAGGACGACCAAGGGCGACACCCCTACGGTTTTGGTTGGGCAATCCGCTCATGGCATGGTAAGCCCTGGTACTACAACTCCGGCGGGTGGCAGGGTTTCAGTGCTTGCATATCCCGATACCTGGCCGACGATCTCACGATAGTCGTGCTGACGAATCTTGCAGAGGGCTCTCCTCAAGGAATCATTGACGGTATTGCGAGCCTAGTCGACCCCGAGCTTCCTAAACTCGAAGCTAAACGTGCATCGTCACCGTAGCCAACACCGCTCCAGGCGCAGCGCGCTATGGTGTCGTGCCTGCTCGTGCCACGCGCTCATTCCCGAATGCGAGGTCGTATGACTCGTGGGCTCGTTGGAGATACTTCGTGCCGAAAGCACTCTCCCCTGCAGTGGTTATGGCCCTTGGTCATGTTGTCAGCATTGACGCATGCCGAGGACGGCGTGGCCGACTACCGCAATCTGCGAATCTCGTCGGCCGATAATCAGAAGCCTGGGATAGTCATTACGATCAATCGGGAAGCGCGGATCAGTGCAGTACTGACCGGGCCACTGCCAACGGGCCCCTGTGGTGCCCCGCTGGACTTTCATCCCGCGCCTCTGCAGGGCTTGCCCGAAGAAGCCCGCGATCTACGTATCACCATGAGGCAGGCAGGTCCTGTCGACATCACCATTGCCTTTAGAGCTCACAATCAGGGGGTACGTGGTGATCTCGGCGGCCGCGACCGGGCTCATTTCCTTTTACGGTGTGAGCCGAAGTCTGCAGCCAGCAGTAGTCCCTCCTCGAACAACCTGAGAAGAACGTGCGGCAAGGCGCAACAGTCGCAAGCCACACCGCGGCAGTGGATAGCGTGAAAGGCTCGACGGACCAGGTTGGCTTCCGCCGCGTGCTACGCCTCAGCGACCTTATTCTGTACGGCATTGTAGTGATACAGCCGACTGCGCCGATGCCCTTATATGGCGTTGTAGCCGAGGAAGGCCACGGACACGTTGTCACCGCTGTGCTGTTGGCAATGGTAGCGATGCTGCTGACCGGGGTCAGCTACGGTCGCATGGCGCGGGTGTGCCCGGAGGCGGGTTCGGCATATAGCTATGTTACGGCAGAGTTTGGAGCCGGAGCCGGTTATATCGTCGGTTGGGTGATTCTTCTCGACTATCTCCTCAACCCGCTCATCTGCACCATCTGGTGTAGTAGTGCCGCGGCCAATCTGATTCCTGCAGTCAGCGTGCACCTGTGGTCGGTGTTTTTCGCGCTGTTGTTCACGATGCTAAACCTG
>JASHTN010000130.1 GCA_030040525.1 Gammaproteobacteria bacterium
CGGTTTGCGCGGCGCGCGCGCCTCAGGGTGCCGGCGGCGGCCGGTGCCCTGCGCTCGCGGCTGTACGCCGCGCAGGTGGTGCGCGCCGAGCGCGCCGCCGCCGACGGCTCGATCGAGCTCGCGGTGGAGCTCCCGGATGTCGAGCTGCTCCAGCTGGCGCGCACCGCCGGAGTCCAGATCCTGGAGGTGCAGGCGCCGTCCGGAGCTTGTGCCCCCGGAACTGCCTACCTACAATCGATGGCGGCCCCGAGCGCGGTCAAGCTGCGCTGATTTAACCGCACCATCTATGGCCTGGAATCAACCAAGCGGCGGTCAGAACCCGTGGGGGCGCCGCTCCGGGCAGGGAGGCGGGAATCTCGACGAGCGCCTGAAGAGCTGGCAGCGCAAGCTCGAGTCGCTGCTGCGCCCCGGCGGCGGCAAGGGCGGCGGCGAGGGTGGCTCGCTGCTGCTGATCGCGGTGCTCATCGCGGCTGGGCTCTGGCTGTTCAGCGGCTTCTACCAGATCACGGCCGCCGAGCGCGGCGTGATCCAGCGTTTCGGCCGGCTGGTGGACGTGCGCCCGCCCGGGGTGGGCTGGCGGCTGCCGTGGCCGATGGAGACGGTCACCAAGGTCAACGTCGCGAGCGTCAACTCCGCCGACTTCAAGTCGCGCGTGCTGACCTCGGATGTATTCCTGGTCGATCTGCTCTTCTCGGTGCAGTACCAGTACGCCGACCCGGTCAAGAAACTGTTCAGCGTCTTCGATCCCGAAGCGACCCTCAACGAGGTCAGCGAGAGCGCCATTCGCGAAATCGTCGGTCGCAGCACCCTCGATGAGGTGCTGGTCGGAAACACGCGTCCCGAGATCACCCGCCGCACCAAGGAGCTGATCCAGCGCACACTCGACAACTACGACTCCGGCATCACCGTCACCACGGTCAATCTCAAGGACGTGCAGGTGCCGGACGCGGTGATTCCCTCGCAGCGCGATGCCAACAAGGCGCAGGCCGACAAGGAGCGCTTCATCCTCGAAGCGGAGGCCTACGCCAACAGCATCATTCCGGTGGCGCAGGGCTCAGCGAAACGCATGCAGCAGGACGCCGAGGCCTACAAGGCGCAGGTGGTTGCGCTCGCGCAGGGTGAAGCGGCGCGCTTCTCGCAGCTCGAGGCCGCCTACGAGCAGGCGCCGCAGGTCACGCGCCAGCGCCTGTACATCGACACGGTGGAGGACGTGCTCGCGCGCGCCCACAAGGTGCTGATCGATACGCGTGCCGGCGGCAACCTCATCTACCTGCCGATCGACAAGCTCCTCGAGAAGGGTGCTGCCACGAGCGAGCAGAGCGGCGAGCCCGCGACCGGTGCCACCGGCACCCCGCCGGATTCCGTGACCGTCGAAGCGCGCAGCCGGGGCGAGCGCTGATGAACGGGCGGTTGTTCTGGGTGGTCCTGGCGCTGGTAGTGATACTGGGGCTCGCCGGACTGTCGATGTTCACGGTGAGCGAGACGCAGCTCGCCATCCGCACCGAGTTCGGCGCCATCGTCGGCACCTACCGCGCTCCCGGGCTGCACTTCAAGCTGCCGTGGGACATGGTGACCAAGTTCGACCGCCGCATCCTTTCGCAGTCGTACAACAGCGAGACCTTCCTCACCAACGACAACCGCGGCCTGATCGCCGACTTCTACGTCAAGTGGCGCGTCAAGAACCCGGTGCTCTACTACACCGCGACCGGCGGCCGCGAGGAGCTGGCCGCCGAGCGCCTTGCGGACATCGTCAAGGACGGCATCAAGAGCGTGGTGGCCGAGCGCACGCTGCAGCAGATCGTATCCGCCGAGCGCACCGCAGTCACCGGGCAGATGTTCGGTGCGGCGAGCCGCAGCGCGACGGGCCTCGGAATCGAGCTGGTCGACGTGCGCGTGCAGCGCATCGACCTGCCGGACGACGTGGCGGCGCGGGTATTCCAGAGCATGGAGCAGACCTTCGCGCGCACCGCGGGCCGGCTGCGCGCCGAGGGGCAGAGCGCCAGCACCGCGATCCGCGCCGCCGCCGACCGGCAGCGCACCGAGATTCTCGCCGACGCGCAGCGCGACGCGCTGCGTACCCGCGGCGAAGGCGACGCCGCGGCCGCCGAGATCTACGCGCACGCCTACTCGAAGGATCCGGAGTTCTACGCGTTCTATCGCAGCCTGCAGGCCTACCGCAGCTCCCTCGGCAAGGAGGGCGACCTGCTGGTGCTGGCACCGGACGGCGAGTTCTTCAAGTACCTGAAGGATCCGGCCAAGCGCAAGGGCGCGCCGTGACGCCCGCAGCGTACCGGTGCGGCGGCGGCCGGAGCGCCGCGCGCCGCCGCCCGCGCTCCGGCGCATGAATCTGTCCGATCTGCTGGCCGCGTTCGGGCTGTTTCTGGTGTTGGAAGGCATCGCGCCGTTCCTCAATCCGCAGGGGGTCAAGCGGGCGCTCGCGCGCCTCATGGAGCTGCGCGATCGCGAGTTGCGCATCGCGGGGCTGGGCAGCATGCTGGTGGGCATCATCATTCTGTTCCTGGTGCGCTAGGGGGAAAGCGGTGGGCAAGTTCGTGGTCGTCATCGGCACCCAGTGGGGCGATGAAGGCAAGGGCAAGGTCGTGGACCTGCTCACCGAGCGCGCCGCCGCGGTCGCGCGCTTCCAGGGCGGACATAACGCCGGCCACACGCTGGTCATCGGCGGCCACAAGACCGTGCTGTCGCTGATCCCCTCGGGCATTCTGCGTGCGCAGGTCCGCTGCCTGATCGGCAACGGCGTGGTGCTGTCGCTCGAGGCGCTGCTCGCCGAAGCCCGCACGCTCACCGAGCAGGGCGTGCCGGTGTTCGAGCGTCTCGGCGTCTCGCCGTACTGTCCGCTGATCCTGCCGTCGCACGTGCTGCTCGACCAGGCGCGCGAGCGCGCCCGCGGACCCAACGCGCTCGGCACCACCGGACGCGGCATCGGGCCGGCCTACGAGGACAAGGTGGCGCGGCGCGCGGTGCGGGTCGCGGACCTGTTGCAGCGCGACCGCTTTGCCGCGAAGCTGGGCGAGGTGCTCGATTTCCACAACTTCGTGCTGCAGCGCTACTATCGCCAGCCGACGGTCGACTTCCAGAAGATCCTCGATGCGCAGCTCGCTTTCGGCGAGCGCATCGCCCCGCTGGTCACCGACGTCACGCGCACGCTGCACGAGCTGCGCGCTGCCGGCGCCAACGTGCTGTTCGAGGGTGCGCAGGGCGCGATGCTCGACGTCGACCTCGGCACCTATCCGTACGTGACCTCCTCCAACACCACCGCGAGTTTCGCCGGCACCGGCACCGGTCTCGGCCCCAGGGCGTTCGACGGCGTGCTCGGTATCGTCAAGGCGTACACGACGCGGGTCGGCGCCGGACCGTTTCCTACCGAGCTGTTCGATGAGTACGGCGAGCATCTGTCGCGCGTTGGACATGAGTTCGGCTCGGTCACCGGTCGGCGCCGGCGCTGCG
>JASHTN010000001.1 GCA_030040525.1 Gammaproteobacteria bacterium
TGCGGAGGCGCCACAGGCGAGGCCGGGGCGGCAGGTGCCGGCTGCGCGGTCGCCGCGGCCGGACCCGCGGGGGCAGGTGCCGCGCCGCGCCCGGCCAGCTCGTCGTAGCAGGCAAGCCGCGCGGCGCTGTCGGTCAGGCTCGCGCACCTGGCGAGGGCCTGCGACGGCGCAGTGTCTGCGGGCTGCACCGCGCAGGCAAGCGACGGCAGGGCAAGGATGACCCCCCACGCCTTCACAGGGCTTCCGCAGGGTTCACGCCGTAGTACGTGCCCACGACCTCGAAGGCGGCGCGCATCAGGTCGCGCTCGGCGACGGTAAGAAGCGGGTTCCAGACGTCGAAGATCAGGATCCCGCGCGGCACGTCCGACTCATTCCACGCCTCGTGCTCGATGGTGTCGTCGAAGACCCACGCCTTGCCGGGCACCCACTCGCGCGCCTCGCTGCCGACGCGAAAGCCGCAGTCGGGCGGCACGATCAGCGGCAGGTGGACGGTAAGACGGATGTTGGTCACACCCGTATGGGGCGGGATGCGGGTGTGCGCCTCAAGTATGGAGAAGAACGCGTTCGGCCCGCGTGCCGGGACATCGCACTGCGGAGTCTCGCGCAGCGCCTGCGCGGTGCGCGGACAGCGCGCCAGATGTGCCGGCTGCGGCACCGACTGATTCCAGAGGAAGTAGGCACTCCAGCGGCGCGACTTGTTGAGCTCCTTCCACTGGTTGATCGGCAGGCCCTCGGGATACGCGATGTACGGCTCGAGTCCCTCACGGTCGGCGGCCAGCACGCCCATCAGCTCATCGCGGATCTCGTCGCTCGCCGCCTCGAGCGCGTCCAGCCACGGAAAGTCCGCGTGATCGAAGAACTCGATCGCCGGAAGCCCGGGAAAGTACAGAAAGGTCGGTTGCGGCGTGAAGCGGGCGCGCTTGCGGGTGAGGAGATCCAGGCAATGGTCCACCCGCCGATACTGCCCGCCGCCATGGCTGGCCCTGACACCAGCGAGCCGCCCCGCGACTGCCGCGGTGAGCGCCGCATCGTCCTGCGCCACGGCCGCGCGCGCGTGCTCGATGACCGCGGCGGCCGTCTCCGGCGGCCTCGCCCCCGCCGGGAGCGTCGCCAGAGCGTTCCGAAAGACGCGCGCCGCGTTCCGGGGATCGCCGGTTGCCTCCATCAGCGTCCCCTTCTGCAGCAGCGCCGCGAGGTGCCGCGGCTCGAGCGCCAGCGCGTGCTCGATGGCGTCGAGCTCCTCGGGCAGCTGATTGAGCGCATGCAGACTCGACGCGAGATTCGACCACAGGTTCGGATGCTTCGGGTCCGCCTGGGTTGCCCGCCGGAATAGCTCGGACGCCTTGCCGGCCTCACCCCGCTGCAGCATCTGCAGCCCGAGCTCATTCAGCACGGCAGGATGGCTCGGCGCGAGCCGCGCAACGCTGGCCAGCAGCCGGTCGGCCTCGGCCGCGCGTCCCGCGGCCCCGGCGCTCTTGGACGCCTGAATCAGCCGCATCACCGTAGCGTGGTCCGCATCCGGCGGCCCGCTCGCGGCGTTGACGTCGCTCATCGGTCTCACCTATGTTTTTCGCCTGTTTGCACCGCGATTCTAACCCGGCCTGTGCCGCCCGGAGACTTGCCCTGAAATCGTCGCCGCAAATCGATCTCAAGCTGATGCGGGTCGCAGCGCTCCTGGAGCGCGAGCCGCAGGCCGCCGCGCGCGCCGCCGCCGGCATTCTGCGCTCGAGCCCGGGACAGCCGACCGCACTGCTGCTGCTCGGCGCCGCGCACCGCGCCTGCGGCGACCCGCAGGCGGCAGCGGCCGAATTTGCCGAGCTCGCCGCCGCTCAGCCCGACTCCGCGGTGATCCTTCTCGAGCTCGGGCGCGCGCTGCGCGCCGCGGGACGCGAGAGCGAAGCCCTCGCCGCGCTCGAGCGCGCGCTAAGCCTCGCGCCGGATCTGGCCGACGGTTGGCGTGAGCTGTCGCTGCTCCATGCGGCGCGCGGGGAGGCACGCTCGTGCGATGCCGCCTGGGCTCGCTTCGAGGCGCTCACGCCCGAGGGCGCGCGTTTCAGCGAGGCCAGCCAGGCGCTCGCCAATCAGCGTTACGGCGTGGCCGAGGAGCTGCTGCGGCAGGCGCTCGCCCGGGCACCGCGGGACGTGACCGCGCTGCGCCTCATGGCACAGGTCGTGAGCGCCCGAGAGAATTACCCCGAAGCCGAGCGGCTGCTCACGGAGTGCCTGAGCGTCGCGCCCGGCTACAGCCGCGCGCGACTCGACCTGGTGCGGGTTATGCATGAGCAGCAGAAGGGTGAGCCGATGCTGCCGCTCATCGAGCGGCTGCTGGCCGCGGACCCGGGTAACGCGGGCTATCGCACTCTCGAGGCCATGGCGCACAGCCTGCTGGGGCACAGCGAGCACGCCCTGGAGATCCTCGAAGGGCTGGCGCTCGAGTCGCCCGACAGCGAGCTCGTGGCGCTGAATTACGGCCACGCGCTGCGCACCGCGGGCCGGGGCAGCGAGGCGATCGGCGCCTACCGCCGCTGCCTCGAGCTCAAGCCTGGATTCGCCGCCGCGTGGGTGGCGCTCGCGGACCTCAAGACCTTTCGCTTCGCCCCCGACGACCTTGCCGCCATGCGCACCGAGCTGGCGCGCGAGGGGCTGCCCGACGCGGAGCGCTCGCAGCTCGAGTTCGCGCTCGGCAAAGCGCTCGAGGATGCCGGTGATTTCGCCGGCTCCTTCGGACACTACGAGCGCGGTAACGCGCTGCGGCGTGCGCTGGTGCGCTATCAGCCGGAGGTCTTCACCCGCTTCGTGCAGCGGACGCAGGCGCTCTACACGCCCGGGTTCCTGGCCGCCCGTGCTGGCTGGGGCTGCCCCTCGCCCGATCCCATCTTTATCGTCGGCCTGCCGCGCTCCGGCTCGACGCTGGTCGAGCAGATCCTCGCCAGTCACTCACAGGTGGAAGGCACGCGCGAGCTGAGCGACGTCGCGCAGTTTTCGAGCGAGCTCGGCGACCGGGACGGGGAGCCCGGCAGCGAACCCCGCTATCCGCAGTCGGTCGCACAGCTCACGCGCGCGGAGCTCGCCCGGCTCGGCGAGCGCTATCTCGCACAGACCCGCACGCAGCGTCGGCTCGGTCGGCCGCGCTTCACCGACAAGATGGGCAGCAACTTCCGGCACGTGGGGCTGCTGCACCTGATGCTGCCGCAGGCGCGCATCATCGACGTGCGGCGCGCAGCGCTCAGCGCCTGCCTCGCCAACTTCAAGCAGCATTTCTACCGCAGCGTGTGGTTCAGCTACAGTCTCGGGGATCTCGGCCGCTACTACCGCGATTACGTGACTCTGATGGCGCACTTCGATGCGGTGCTGCCCGGACGCATCTATCGGGTCACCTACGAGAGCCTGGTGCGCGACCTCGAGGGCGAGGTGCGCGCGCTGCTCGAGCACTGCGGCCTGCCGTTCGAGGCGGCGTGCCTGCGCTTTCACGAGACCCGCCGTGCGGTGCAGACGCTGAGCTCCGAGCAGGTGCGCCAGCCGCTCTACACCGAGGCCCTCGACCAGTGGCGCAACTTCGAGCCCTGGCTGGGACCGCTCAAGACGGCGCTCGGCGAGCTCGAAGCGCCGCCCGCCGCGCCGCGCGGCGGCTAGCTAGAGCGCGAGCGCGCGCCTCGGCCGCTCAGGCGCTCCCGCCGTGGCCGGCGAGCTCCAGCAGCGATCGGAGCGGCGTCAGGTACTGCTCGTAGTTGCGCCAGCGCCCGATGGAGCGCGCGTTGATCTTCTGGCGTACCTGCCAGCGGCTGGCCGTGATGACCACCCGCTCGGTCCGATGAAAATCGAGACAGCGCGGATCCCACGGCAGGCCGACGAACTCGAGCATTCTGCGGGTCCATTCCTCCTGATTCGCGACCAGCGCCTCGTACGGCACCTCGAGCAGCGTCGACTGCGGCAGCACGGCGCGCCAGTGATTGGTGATGCGGACGTACTGCGCGTAGTAGTGCGCCAGGCTGTCGAGATCCCTGGCATGGGGCTGGCGATCGCCGAAGTTCTGGAAGTACAGCGACAGGCAGGTGTCGAGCGGATGGCGCTGCATGTGCAGGATCCGGGCGCGCGGCAAGGCGGCATGAATCAGCCCGGCGTGCAGGAAATTCGCCGGCATCTTGTCGATCACGCGCCGCGCGCCGCCGCTGCGCTCGCCGAGGCGCGCCAGGTAGTCGTGCGCGAGCTCGGCGAGCGCGCTGCCGCGGGCCGCGGCCCCCGGGCCTGCGCCGGTGAAAAGCTCCGCGGCGCGATCCCAGAACTTCACCTCGCCTGCCCCGAACGCTTCCGGGTGCGAGGCCAGGATCTGCTCGGTGAGCGTAGTCCCCGATCTCGGCATGCCGACGACGAGTACCGGCAGCTCGGAGTCGCTCGCGCCGCGCTGGGGCTCGCTCACGAGCGCACGATCGAACCTGCCCATGATCTCATCCACCTGCCGCTCGAGCCCCGCGCGGTCGTAGCCCGAGCCGTGGCGCTTGCTGAGCTCATTCGCCCGGGCGTAGGCGGCGAACGCCTCGGGGTATCTGCCGAGATCGTCGTAGTACTTGCCGAGCGCGTAGCGCAGACCGGTCTCGTGTGCGAGCGGCAGGGGCTTCGCGAGCGCCTGCTCGGCGCGCTCGAGCCACGCGCCATCGGCGCCCGTCATGCGGCGGTGGGCGGGGATACTGCAGAGCACGGCGACCGAGCTGCCGTCGAGCGCGAGTGCGCGCTGGAAGAGCGCCTCGGCCTGGACGAAATCGCCGCGGTCGGCGGCGAGCTCACCGAGCAGCGCGAGCGCGCCGACGTGGCCGGGCTCGGCGTCGAGGATCGCGCGGCAGCCGGCCTCGGCCTCGCTCGCGGGACCCTCGAGGCGCAGTGCCGTGGCGAGACCGAGCTGCGCTTCGCGTTGGGCGGGCTGCAGCGCGAGCGCGCGGCGGTAACTGGCAATCGACTCCGCGAGCTCGCCGAGCTCATACAGCGCGCGCCCGAGGTGGTAGTGAGTGTCGGCGCGCTGCGGCTCGAGCTCGATCGCACGGGCGTAAGCTTCGCGGGCTCCGCGATAGTCGCCGGCATCGCAGAGCATATTGCCGAGATTCTGCAGCGCCTGAGCGAAGCGCGGATTGAGCTCGACCGCCCGGCGGAAGCTCGCGATCGCCTCCTGCGGGCGAGCGAGCGCGGCAAGCGTCAGGCCCTGGTTGTTGTGCGCGACACTCGAGGCCGGAGCCAGCGCGGTGGCGCGCTGCGTGCACTCGAGCGCCTCCTCGAGCTGGCCGAGGCGCCGCAGGGCATTGCCGAGATTGCCGAGCGCCTCCGCGTCGCCGGCATCGAGCGTCAGCGCCTGCCGATAGCAGCCGACGGCGCGCCGGCAATCACCCAGCTCCTGCAGCGCGTTGCCGAGATTGTTGTGCGCCTCGGGCAGGCGCGGGTTGCGCTCGAGCGCGCGCTCGTAGAGCGGCACCGCCTCGCGCGCCCGACCGAGCGCGCACAGGCAGTCGGCGGCCGCAACCAGCACCGGCAGGTCGTACGGCTCTATCGCCAGCACGCGCTCGAGGCTCGCGAACGCCTCCTCGAGTTGTCCCTGCTCCCTGAGCACCGCGCCGAGATTGCGGTGCGCCTCGGCGTCCGTGGGCAAGAGCTGCGCCGCCTTGCGCAACGCCGGCAGCGCATCCCGTCCCTGGCGCGCCCGCGCCACGCCGAGGATCTTCCACACCGTCCCGGACTCCGCGTCATGCTCCAGGAGCCTGCTCGCCGAAGTCTCTACCTCCGCGAGCCGCCCCTGGCGTAGCAAAGCGAGGAGCGCCGCGAGGTCGGGCTCCCGCTGCGCAGCGGGCGCGCTCGGCGCCGGCGGCGGCGCGGCAGCTACCGCATCCTGCGATGCCGCCGCCAAGGCGCCGCAGCAGTGCTTGAATTTCCGGCCGCTGCCGCACGGGCAGGGATCGTTGCGACCCGCTTTCACGCCGGCCGGAAGCATCACGCCGGACGGGCGGCCGCTGACGCGATTCGCGCAAGCTCCGCGTGGAGCGCGCCGAACACGCCCGCCCAGTCGCCGGGTGACGACTGACGGAAGAGACGCATGCCGGGGTACCAGGGGCTGTCGGCGCGGCCCTGCAGCCAGCGCCAGTCGGGCACGTACTTGAGCGCGACCCAGGTAGGGCGGCCGAGCGCGCCGGCAAGGTGGGCAACGGCGGTGTCGGAAGTGATCACAAGATCAAGATGAACCATGACCGCGGCGCTGTCGAGGAAGGCCTGCGGGCCCGCGTCGAGCCCGGCGAGCAGCTCGAGCGGCGGCCCGCCGGAGCCCGGCGGCTCTACCTCCGCGCCTTTTTGCAGGCTGATCAGCCGCACGCCGGGAACGGTCGCCAGGCGCGAGAACATCGCCAGCGGCGCCGACCGGCCGACGTCGATGCGGCGGCGGCTGCCCTGCCAGGCGATGCCGACCTTGAAGCCGCCGCGGCCGAGGCGTTCGCCCCAGTGCGCGCTGCGCCGCGGATCGGCGCCGAGATAAGGCACCGCCGCGGGAATCTCCTCGAGCGTGGTGCCAAGGGCGAGCGGCAGACTCGCGAGTGCGCACTGGTAGTCGCACTCGCCCGGCTCGTCCTCCAGGCCGATGACGCGGATCCCCGGGTCGAGGCTCGCGAGCAGCTCGCGCAGCATGGGCTGCACGCCGAGCGCGACGCGCGCGCCGCGTTGCTGCGCGAGACGCGCGTAGCGGCAGAACTGCAGCGTGTCCCCGAGCCCCTGATCGGCATAGATCAGCAAGCTGCGGCCCGCGATTTCCTCGCTGCCGTGCCAGACGGGGACGCCGAGCGGCGGCGCGGCGGCGTCCGGGAGCTGCTTGCGCCACTCGTACAGCGGCAGTCCCTGAGCAAATTGGCCCGCGAGCAGCAGACAGGCGCTCTTGTTGAAGTAGGCCTGGGCGTAGCCGGGGTCGAGCGCGATCGCCCGGTCGTAGCTCGCGATCGCATCGTCGAGCCGGCCGAGATCGTGGAGCGCGTTGCCGAGATTGCAGTGACTCGCCGCCGCACGCGGATCCTCGAGCACCGCCAGCTCATGCTCGGCGAGCGCCGCCGCCGGCCGCCCGAGATCCCGCAGCGCGTTGCCGAGATTCCCGTGCACGCCGCGCAGCCGCGGTTGCAGCTCGAGGGCGCGCCCGAAGCTCGCGAGCGCCGCCGCCGGCCGGCCGAGCTCGCACTCGACCGTGCCGAGATTGTTGTACGCCTCTGCGAGCTGCGGTTGCAGCTCGAGGGCGCGCCGGTAGCTCGCCGCCGCTTCGTCGAGGCGGCGCATCGCCTGCAGCACGAGGCCGCGGTTGTTCCAGGCCGCGCCCAGCTCGGGTGCCAGCGCGATCGCCTTTTCGTAGCTCGCGAGCGCCTCGGGCAGGCGCTTCAGCCGGCGCAGGGCGTTGCCGCGGCTGTTGCAGAGCTCAGCGGAGTTCGGCGCCAGGGCGAGTGCTGCATCGAAGCTCTCGAGCGCTTCGGCAAAGCGACCGGCACGGTGCAGCGTCAGGCCGCGCTCGTGCAGGGTGTCGGGTGCCACGACTACCCCGGGCTGGTCACCACGCCAATCACGACCGCGGTCCCGGCCCACACGAGCGCTGCCAGTCCTCGGGCCTGGCGCCGGGGTTGTGCCAGTTGCACGGACCCTTCACCAGCTGGTCCGCCTGCGCGGGGCCCCAGCTGCCCGGGGCATATTCGTACGGCGGCGTGCGGACCTCGAGCAGCGGATCGACGATCGCCCAGGCGGCCTCCACCTCGTCCTGGCGCGCAAAGTGCGAGGAATCGCCGATGAGCGCGGAGCTGATCAGCACTTCGTAGGCGTCCATGTCGTCGCCCTTCTGCTGCGCCACGAACAGCTCGATGTTCTCGCCGGTCATCACCGGGCCGGGCTTCTTCGTGTGGGCGCCGAGCGCGATCGCCACATCGGGGCCGACGCGCAGGCGCAGGTGATTCGGCTGCTCCGGACCGAGCTCGCCGAACACCTGCGCCGGCGGGGGCTTGAGGTCCACCACCACCTCGGTCGCGGTCACCGGCAGGCATTTGCCGGCGCGCAGATAGAACGGCACGCCGCTCCAGCGCCAGGAATCGATCTCGAGGGTGAGCGCGGCGTAGGTCTCGACGCGCGAGTCGGGCGCGACCCCGGGCTCCTTGCGGTAGCCGGCGAACTGACCGCGCACCAGCCCCGCGGGCGATGCCGGACGCACCCCCTTCAGCACCTTGGCCTTCTCATCCCGCAGCGACTCGCCCTCCGTGTTCACCGGCGGCTCCATGGTGAGCAGCGCCACGATCTGCATCAGGTGGTTCTGGATGACGTCGCGGATCGCGCCGGCCTCTTCGTAGAAGCGGCCGCGGCCGGCGACCCCGAAGCTCTCCGCCATGGTGATCTGCACGCTGGCGACGAAGTTGCGGTTCCAGACCGGCTCGAGGAACGAGTTGGCGAAGCGGAAGTACAGGATGTTCTGCACTGGCTCCTTGCCGAGGTAGTGGTCGATGCGGAAGATGCTGCTCTCGGGAAAGTGCGCGTGCAGAGTCTGGTTGAGCGCGCGCGCCGAGGCCAGGTCGCGCCCGAAGGGCTTCTCGACCACGATGCGCGCGCCGTGCGCCGCGCCCGAGCCGCTGAGGTGCCCGGCCACCACCGCGAACATGCTCGGCGGTATCGCCAGATAGTGCAGCGGCCGCTGCGCACCGCCGAGCGCCCGGCGCAGCGCATCGAAGGTGCCGCGGTCGGCGTAGTCGCCGTCCACGTAGCGCAGCAGGCCGACGAGGCGCGCGCTCACCGCCTCGTCCGCTCCGGGCACGAAGGCTTTGAGGCTCTCGCGCACGCGCCCGGCGAGCTGCTCGAGCGTCCAGCCCTGGCGCGCCGCGCCGATGATCGGCACGGTGAGCACCCCCCGGCGCACCAGGTGATAGAGCGCGGGGTAGATCTTGCGGTAGCACAGATCCCCGCTGGCGCCAAACAGCACGATCGCATCGCAATCACGACGTTCCATCACAGCTCCTCGGACTCGTCCATGTGGTCGCTCCCTCAGGCCTTGCGCTCGACGTGGCCGCCGAAGCCGAGCCGCATCGCCGACAGCACCTTGTCGGCGAACTCGCCGCGGCCGCGTGACTCGAAGCGCGAGTAGAGCGCAGCGCTCAGCACGTGCGCCGGGGCTCCCACGTCGATCGCCGCCTGCACGGTCCAGCGTCCCTCGCCCGAGTCGGCAACATGGCCGGTGAAGCCCGCGAGCCTGCCGTCCTTGGCGAGCGCTGCCGCCGTGAGATCGAGCAGCCTAGAGGCGATGATGCTGCCGTGGCGCCACACCTCGCTGATCGCCGCGAGGTCGAGGCGGTACTGATACAGCTGCGGGTCCCTGAGCGGCGCTGTCTCGGCGTCCGCG
>JASHTN010000131.1 GCA_030040525.1 Gammaproteobacteria bacterium
TCGGTCCTCGATATTCAACGCATTATCCGCGAGCTCACGCACCGCGGCATCGGCGTGCTCATCACTGACCATAACGTGCGCGAGACGCTCGGCGTCTGCGGCCGGGCGTATATCGTCAACCAGGGCACGGTAATCGCTGCCGGAAGCGCCGAAGAAGTCCTTGCCAACCCCCAAGTCCGTGAGGTGTACTTGGGCGAGACGTTCCGGCTCTAGAGGCATCGAACAGTCAAGGCTGCCGCAGCCTTATCGACGGCCATCATGCTGAAACCCTCCCTGCAGCTGAAGCTGGGTCAGCAGCTGACCATGACCCCGCAGCTGCAGCAGGCCATCCGGCTCCTGCAGCTGCCCGCGCTCGAGCTGCAGGCGCACATCCGCGAGCTGCTCGAGACCAACGTCATGCTCGAGCCCGTGGAGGAGTCCGAGGGCACCGGTACTTACGATGCCGTGGTGTCGGCGCAGGCGCCCCCGCCCGCTGACGGCCGCCGCGAGAGCGCCGTCGAAGTCCTGGACGAGCCCTGGGCGCAGCAGAATGTCGGGCCCGCCGACACGCCCTGGAGCGGCGAGGACGAGGAGCGGCAGCAGGACTATGCGGACTCGGCCGGCCAGTCGCTGCAGGATCACCTCATGTGGCAGCTGGAGCTGGCGCACCTGGCGCCGCGCGAGCTGGCGGTGGCGCGGGCGCTGGTGGATGCGATCAGCGACGACGGTTATCTCATCGAGTCGCTCGAGGAGATCGCGCAGACGCTGCGCCCGGAGCTCGAGTGCCGGCCGGAGGAGATCGAGGCGGTGCTGGCGCGTGTGCAGGGGCTGGATCCCTCCGGCGTCGGCGCGCGTTCGGTGGGCGAGTGCATCGAGCTGCAGCTGCGGCAGCTCGATCCCGCGATTCCCGGCTTCAACGCCGCCCTCGAGATCGCGCGCCATCACCTCGAGCTGGTCGCCGGCCGCGAGCTTTCACTGCTGCGGCGTGCGCTGCGCACCACGGAGGAAGAGATCGGTGCGGCGCTCGCGCTGGTGCGCTCCTGCCACCCGCGCCCCGGCGCCACGGTGAGCGCCGGCAATCCCGAGTACGTCGTTCCGGACGTGTTCGTGCGGCGCACCGAGCACGGCTGGGGAGTCGAGATCAACGCCGCCACGCTGCCGCGCGTGCGCCTCAACGAGAGCTACGCCAGCCTCATCGGTCGCAACGCCAGCCACGCCACCATGCGGGCGCAGCTGCAGGAGGCGCGCTGGCTGTTGAAGAGCCTCGAGATCCGCCACGAGACTCTCATCAAGGTGGCCCGCTCGATCGTCGCGCGGCAGACCGAGTTCCTCGAGCACGGCGAGGAGCACATGCGCCCGATGATCCTCAAGGACATCGCCGAGGCGGTGCAGATGCACGAGTCGACGATCTCGCGCATCACCTCCGGCAAGTACATGCATACCCCGCGCGGCGTGTTCGAGCTGCGCTACTTCTTCTCCAGCCAGGTCGAGGCAGCCGACGGCTCGGGAACCTCCTCGACCGCGATCCGCGCCAAGATCAGGAAGCTCGTCAGGGACGAGGACCCGGAGAACCCCCTGAACGACGGCCGCATCGCCCAGCTGCTCTCGGCCGAGGGCATCCCGGTGGCGCGCCGCACGGTCGCCAAGTACCGCGAGGCGATGGGTATCCCCGCCTCGAGCGAGCGCCGGCGGGCGGCCCTGCACAGCATGTAGCGATAGGTCAAGACATCAGCAATGAGGAGTCAGGGACCATGCAGCTCAACGTCACCGGCCATCACGTTGAAGTAACCCCGTCGTTGCGGGGCTATGTCGAGAAGAAGCTGGAGCGCATCGGCAGGCACTTCGAGCAACTGATCGACGTACATTGCGTGCTGACGGTGGAGAAGCTGCGCCAGAAGGCCGAAGCGACCCTGCGCGTCAGCGGCAGCGCGATTTACGCGGATGCCACCCAGGAAGACATGTACGCGGCGATCGACCTGCTGGTGGACAAGCTCGACCGCTGCATCAAGAAGCACAAGGAGAAGCGCGCCGATCACCGCGCCGTCGAGGGGCGGCGCACACTGCGCCCCTGAGCGGGCGGCTTGCGCCGGGCGCGCCGGCTGGCTCACGATAATCCCGTGCGCATCATCATCCTCAGCGGGCTGTCGGGCTCCGGCAAGAGCGTGGCGCTGCACACGCTCGAGGATCTCGGCTTCTATTGCATCGACAACATCCCGGCGGCGCTCCTCAAGCCGTTCATTTCCTACACGGTGCGCAGTCCTGAGACCACCTACGAGCGCACCGCGGTCGGCCTCGATGCGCGCAACACCGCCGCCGAGATCGCCAGCGTCCCGCAGCTCATCGACGAGCTCAAGCGCAGCGGGCTGCAGCTCGAGGTGGTCTTCCTCATCGCCGCGGAGGAGGAGCTGCTGCGGCGGTTCGCCGAGACGCGCCGCAAGCACCCGCTCAGTCGCACCGATGTCGGCCTGCGCGAAGCGCTGGCGCTCGAGCGTCAGCTCCTCGAGCCGGTCGTATCGGCGGCCGACCTCGTCATCGATACCTCGCGCATGGGCGTGCACGCGCTGCGCGACATCATTCACAAGCGCGTGGCGCGGCGGGCCGCCGAGGATCTGTCGATCACCTTCGAATCGTTCGGCTTCAAGGACGGCATTCCGGGAGATGCGGACTTCGTGTTCGACGCGCGCCCGCTTCCGAACCCGTACTGGGACCCCGGCCTGCGCAATCTCACCGGCCGCGACCCCGAGGTGATCCGCTTTCTCGAGACGCATACCGGCGTCGCGACACTGCTCGAGGACATCACCCGCTTCGTGCGCGCCCGGGTACCGGAGTACCGCGCCAGCAACCGCGGCTACCTCACCGTCGCGGTGGGCTGCACCGGCGGACAGCACCGCTCGGTGTACATCGTCGAGCGCCTGGCGGAAACCTTCGCCGCCGAATTCTCCAACGTGACCGCGCGACACACCGGCCTGCCGGGAGCGCGCATGTACCGGCCGCGTCCCCGGGCAGTGGGCGCCGCGGCAGGTCCGACGGGCTAGGCGCGCGCCAGAAAGCCGATCCCGACCAGCTTGGCGGCGAGCGACAGCCGCACGTCGTCGGCGATCGCGCCGGGGATGTCGCGGACGCGAAACCGCGGCGTGTTCACCATGAAAAGGATGCTCTGCTCCGCGCCGCGGTGCAGGTAAATGTGGCCGCCGGGGTAGCTGAAGTCGATACGCTCGGGACTGGCAGTGAGATGACACATTGCAGTGCCGGTGTGGACCAGCTCGGTGTCGGTGGCGAGCGCGGGCGCCGCCGGCGGCGCCGGCAGTGCGGCGAGCGTGGCCACGACCCGCGCCGAGCGGCGTTGCAG
>JASHTN010000132.1 GCA_030040525.1 Gammaproteobacteria bacterium
AGCCGGTTGGCGCGCAGCCGCGGGTCCTCGTCCATCACCAGCACCTGGTCGAAGAAGGCGTCGACCGCCGGGCGCAGCTGCGCCAGGCGGCCGAGCGCGCCGGTGTACTCGCGCCGCCCGGTGGCATCCGCGACCGCCTCGCGCAGCGCGCGCATCGAGTCGTAGAGGCGCACCTCGGCGCTCTCGCGCAGGTGCTCAACGTCCACCTGCGCGGGCGGGGTCTCGGGCGCCTTGCGCAGGATGTTGGCGATGCGCTTATTGGCCGCGGTGAGGCTGACGGATTCGGGCAGCTCGAGGAAGGTGCT
Organism: Gammaproteobacteria bacterium; assembly: GCA_030040525.1. Taxonomy (GTDB): domain Bacteria; phylum Pseudomonadota; class Gammaproteobacteria; order Steroidobacterales; family Steroidobacteraceae; genus 13-2-20CM-66-19. The sequence goes on from JASHTN010000132.1 coordinate 306, forward strand.
GAGTGCCCTGAGCCGCGCGTCGAAGTCCACGGGCGAGGACGGCCGGGCGGCAAGCACCGCATCGAACATCTCGGTGGTGACGGCCGCCATCCCCGCGGTCGGGGTCGCGGGGCGCTCGAGGTAGTAGGCGCGCAGCCGCTCCATCACGAAGTCGTAGACACTGTCGGCGATCGCCTCGGCGCCGGGCGCGGCGGCGGACCGGGCCGTCGGCGGCGGTGGTCTCACGTCCTTGAGCACCGCGGCCACCGCCTGCCCGATCAGCTCGCGCAGGTCGATGTCGAGGTGCTTCTCGATGAGGATGCGCTGCACGCCGAGTGCAGCGCGGCGCAGCCCGAACGGATCCTTCGTGCCGCTCGGCTTCTCGCCGATCGCGAAGATGCCGGCGAGCGTGTCGAGCCGGTCGGCGACGGCGACTGCGGTGCCTGCGGCAGTGGCCGGCAGCGCATCGCCGGCGGCCCGCGGCAGGTAGTGCTCACGGATCGCCTCGGCGACCTCCTGCGGCTCGCCGTCGGCGTGGGCGTAGTAGCTGCCCATGATGCCCTGGAGCTCCGGGAACTCCCCGACCATGGCGGTGAGAAGGTCGCACTTGCTGAGCTCGGCGGCCCGCTCCACCGCCTGGCGGGCGCCGGGATCGGCGCTTGCAGCGACCGCGGCGGCCAGCGCCCGCACGCGGCGCGTCTTCTCGCCGAGGGAGCCGAGCCGCGCCTGGAAGGTCACCCCATCGAGCGCGGCGATGCGCGCGGCGAGCGGCGAACTCCGGTCCTGCTCCCAGAAGAAGGCGGCGTCGGCGAGCCGCGCGCGTACCACCCGCTCGTTGCCCGCGCGCACCTTGCCGGGCTCGCGGCTCTCGATGTTGCTCACGGCGATGAAGGCGGCCAGCAGCTCGCCGCTCGCGTCCTCGAGGGGCACGCAGCGCTGGTGCGTCTCGAGCGTCGAGATCAGCACCTCGCGGGGCAGCGACAGAAAGCGCGCCTCGAACTCTCCGCGCAGGGCGACCGGCCACTCGGTGAGCGCGGTCACCTCGTCGAGGAGCGCATCGCCGAGCAGCGGCTGTCCGCCGCGCTCCGCGGCGAGCGCCTCGACCTGCGCGCGGATGCGCGCGCGGCGCGCGGCGAAATCGGCGATCACGTAGCCGCGCTGCTCGAGCGTCGGCGCATAGCGGTCAGGGCGCGCGAGGTGCAAGGGCCGCGGCGCCTGGAAGCGGTGGCCGCGGGTCGTGCGGCCGCTGGGTGTGTCGAGCAGCGTCGCGGGCACCAGCTCCGCGCCGTAGAGCATCACGATCCAGTGCACCGGGCGCACGAACAGCGCCGTGCCCTCGCCCCAGTGCATGCGGCGCGGGACGGGCAGAGCCTCGAGCGCCGCCTGCGAGATGCCGGCAAGCAGATCGAGCGTGCGCGCGCCAGGCTTGGTGCCGGAGAAGTACAGGAACGTGCCCTTGCCCTCCTCCATCCGCTCGAGCGCCCCGACCGTCGTGCCGCAGCTCTCCGCAAAGGCGCGCGCCGCGCGCGTCGGCTCGCCGGCCGCATCGAACGCGGCCGCAAGCGGCGGCCCGCGGCGCTTGACTGCCTGGACGGGTGCGGCGGCGGCGAGGCGCCTCACCCAGACCGCCAGCCGCCTCGGGGTCGAGAAGCCCGTGAGCTCCCCGTGCGTGAGCCCGGCGCGGTCGAGGCCCGCGCCGATGCCGTCGACGAGAGCCCGCTCGAGCGAGCGCAGCGCCTTGGGCGGCAGCTCCTCGGTGCCGATCTCGAGCAGAAAATCACGCGCCGCCGCCGTCACGCGGCGGCTCCCGCCGCGCGCTCCTCGAGGAGCGGGAAGCCGAGCTCCGCGCGCTTCTCGAAGTAGGCCTGCGCCACTGCGCTCGCGAGCGTGCGCACGCGCAGGATGTAGCGCTGCCGCTCGGTGACGGCGATCGCGCGCCGCGCATCGAGGAGATTGAAGGTGTGGGAGGCGGCCAGCACCTGCTCGTAGGCCGGCAGCGGCAGATGCTCTGCCAGCAATCCCTGACAGGCGCTTTCCTGCTGGCGGAACGCCTGCAGCAGCACCGACACGTCGGCGTGCTCGAAGTTGTAGGCCGACTGCTCGACCTCGTTCTGATGGAATACGTCGCCGTAGGTGATGCGCCCGGCCGCGCTCTCCGTCCAGAGGATGTCATAGATGCTCTCGACGCCCTGCAGGTACATCGCGAGCCGCTCGAGCCCGTAGGTGATCTCGCCGGTGACCGGCCGGCAGTCGAGGCCCCCGACCTGCTGGAAGTAGGTGAACTGCGTGATCTCCATGCCGTTGAGCCAGACCTCCCAGCCCAGGCCCCAGGCACCGAGCGTCGGGGACTCCCAGTCGTCCTCGACGAAGCGCACGTCGTGCACGCGCGGGTCGAGCCCGAGGGCGGCGAGGCTTCCGAGGTAGAGATCGAGAATCGGCAGCGGCGAGGGCTTGATCACCACCTGATACTGGTAGTAGTGCTGCAGGCGGAAGGGGTTGTCCCCGTAGCGGCCGTCGGTCGGGCGGCGGGAAGGCTGTACGTAAGCCGCGCGCCAGGGCTCCGGCCCCACCGCGCGCAGAAAGGTGGCCGTGTGGAAGGTGCCGGCGCCAACCGGCATGTCGTAGGGCTGGAGGATCACGCAGCCCTGCGACGACCAGTAGCGCTCGAGCGCGAAGATCAGATCCTGGAACGTGCGCGGTGCGCTGCCGATTTTCATGGAGCGCGCGAGTATAAGGCGCGTGCCGCTGCGGCTGCTGCCCGGGCCCCAGCCGCAGCTTCCTGGGGCCTCCCGCCGCCTGAGCCGCCACCGCCCGCAGGGTGCGAGCCCGCTACGGACTTTATGCATGCACCAAAATCGCGCGCAGTCATCTGGCGGTGTGGTTTACCCGGATTTCTAGTGCGATTTGCACGCAATGGGTGCAATAATGGGATCCGGCGCGCACTCAAATGGTGCAAACGGCTTGCAAAGGCTGCGATAACTGGTTGATTTTCCGCGCTCCCCCAGGTGGCACGGGCCCTGCAACGGACTCGAACCTTCGGGACGCGGCGTGGACCGCGGTACGACCCTTTCTCTTCCGGGAGGCGATATGACAGCGAGTGAGGTACTGAAACTCATCAAGGAAAAGCAGGTGAAGTTCGCGGACCTGCGTTTTACCGACACGCGCGGCAAGGAGCAGCACGTCACCATCCCGGCACGACTCGCGGACGAGGACTTCTTCCGCGACGGCAAGATGTTCGACGGCTCTTCCATCGCCGGATGGAAGGGCATCAACGAGTCGGACATGATCCTGATGCCGGACGCCGCCACCGCGGTCATCGATCCGTTCTTCGAAGAGACGACCGTCGACATCCGCTGCGACGTCGTGGAGCCGACGACCATGCAGGGCTACGAGCGCTGCCCGCGCTCGCTCGCCAAGCGCGCCGAGAGCTACCTCAAGTCGACCGGCATCGCCGACAGCGCGCTGTTCGGCCCCGAGAACGAATTCTTCATCTTCGACAGCGTGCGCTTCGGCAACGACATGCACGGCTGCTTCTATTCGATCGACTCGGTGGAGGGCGCCTGGAATTCCCCGCGGGAATACCAGGAAGGCAACAAGGGTCATCGCCCCGGGATCAAGGGCGGCTATTTCCCGGTACCACCGGTGGACGCCTACCAGGACATCCGCTCGGCCATGTGTCTCGCGTGCGAGGAGATGGGGCTCAAGGTCGAGGTGCACCACCACGAGGTGGCCACTGCCGGGCAGGCTGAGATCGGCATCGCCGCCGGCGGGCTGGTCCTGAAGGCCGACCAGGTGCAGATCCTGAAGTACGCGCTGCAGAACGTGGCGAACGGCTATGGCAAGACCGTCACCTTCATGCCGAAGCCCCTGGTCGGCGACAACGGCACCGGCATGCACGTGCACCAGTCGCTGCAGAAGGAGGGTCGCGCGCTGTTCGCGGGCGACAAGTACGGCGGACTGTCGGATCTGGCGCTCTATTACATCGGCGGCATCATCAAGCACGCGCGCGCGCTGAATGCCTTCACCAACGCCAGCACCAACAGCTACAAGCGCCTGGTGCCCGGCTTCGAGGCGCCGGTGCTGCTCGCCTACTCGGCACGCAACCGCTCCGCCTCGATCCGCATACCGTGGGTCTCGAGCCCCAAGGCGCGGCGCATCGAGGTGCGCTTCCCCGATGCCACCGCCAACCCCTACTTCGCCTTCACCGCCATGATGATGGCGGGGCTCGACGGCATCCAGAACAAGATCCATCCCGGCGACCCCGCCGACAAGGACCTGTACGACCTCGAGCCCGAGGAGGCGAAGCACATTCCGACGGTCTGCTACTCGCTCGACATGGCGCTCGACTACCTCGACAAGGACCGCGAGTTCCTGACCCGCGGCGGGGTGTTCACCAACGACGTCATCGACGCGTACATGGGACTGAAGCTGCAGGAG
>JASHTN010000133.1 GCA_030040525.1 Gammaproteobacteria bacterium
AACCTGCCCTGGCGTGGCGTCGGAAGCCTCGAAGGGCGGCGGATCGCGACCACTTACCCCTACCTCCTCGAGCGATATCTGCGTGACCGGCACGTGAGCGCCGACATCGTGACGCTCTCTGGGTCGGTCGAGATCGCCCCGCGCTTAGGCAGAGCCGACCTCATCTGCGATCTCGTCTCGACCGGCTCGACGCTGCAAGCCAATCACCTCACCGAGGTCGAGACCGTGCTCGAGAGCCACGCGGTGCTCATCAGGACGCCGCTCGATCTAAGGCCGGAGAAGGCCGAGTGGGTTGAGCGACTCTTGCAGCGCATCGATGGCGTGCAGCAGGTGCGCGAGAGCAAGTACATCATGCTGCATGCACCCCGCACGGCGCTCGCCGAGATCAGAAGGCTCCTCCCCGGCTCCGAGTCGCCGACCATCATTCCGCTCGAGGGCGCCCCCGACAAAGTCGCGGTGCACGCCGTGTGCCGCGAGAACGTCTTCTGGGAGACGCTCGAGAGCTTAAAGCTCGCAGGTGCGAGCGCACTCCTCGTGCTGCCGGTCGAGAAGATGCTGAGCTGACCTTAATGCGCATCCTCGACTGGCAGACGCTCGATGAGAGTGAGCGGCGAAGGGCCCTTGCACGTCCGGAGCTCGAGAAGCACCGGGAGGTCGCACGCCTCGCCCAGGAGGTAGTCGAGGCGGTACGGGCCTTCGGAGACCAGGCGTTGCGCGTCTTCACCCGACGGTTCGATGGCGTCGAGCACTCAGGACTCGCCGTGTCCGAGGCGGAGTTCGCGCAGGCGCGGAGCGCGCTGACCGAGGCGCAAATCGCCGCACTCGAGCGGGCCATCGACAACGTCCGCGCGTTCCACGCCGCGCAGCTCCCCGAACGCTTGGCGGTAGAAACCGAACCCGGCGTGCGCTGCGAGCAACTCATACGCCCGATCGGGGCGGTGGGACTCTACGTGCCGGCCGGCAGTGCCCCGCTTCCGTCTGCGGTAATCATGCTGGCGGTGCCGGCCGCGGTGGCGGGGTGCCCCACGCGGATCCTCTGCACGCCGCCGGGACCTAACGGTCGGGCACATCCGTCGATCCTGGTCGCAGCCGAGCTCTGTGGGATCGAGCAGGTCTTTAAGGTGGGCGGGGCCCAGGCGATCGCGGCGATGGCCTTCGGCACCGAGAGCGTCCCCAAGGTCGACAAGATATTCGGTCCGGGCAATGCCTGGGTGACTGCCGCGAAGCAGCGCGTAGCCCAGGATCCGCTTGGGGCGGTGTTCGATCTGCCCGCTGGCCCGTCCGAGGTGATGGTGATCGCGGATGAGACGGCGCGCGTCGATTTCGTAGCGGCGGATCTCCTCGCACAGGCCGAGCACGACGGCCTGAGCCAGGCGATTCTCGTCACGACCAGCGGTGGGCATGCGGCGCGCGTCGCGCAGTCGCTCTCGAGCGAGTACCAGAAGCTGTCGAGACGGGTGATTCTCGAGCGCTCGCTTGAAGCTTGCCGGTGCATTCTGGTGCCGGACCTCACGACCGCCTGCACAGTCGCCAATCTTTACGCCCCGGAGCACCTCATCCTTGAGATTGAGGAGCCGCGGCGGTGGCTAAAGGAGATTCGCAACGCCGGGGCGGTGTTCCTCGGCGCCTGGTCGCCGGAGCCGATGGGGGATTACTGCACGGGCGCGAACCACGTGCTGCCGACCTACGGCTACGCGCGCGCGGCGAGCGGCCTCACGCTGCGGGATTTCACAAAGACGATCAGCGTGCAGGAGCTGAGCCGCGAGGGGTTGCTTGCACTCGGTCCCACGGCCGTCGCGCTCGCCGAGCTCGAGGGGCTGGACGGCCACGCGCGGGCGGTGAATCTGCGGCTCGCGGCGCTGAATGCGGCGCAGGCGAAGGAGAAGCAATGGGCCCCCAGCGGCGCGGGGGCGCCGCAGGGGCTGGCGTGAGCTGGATCAAAAAGCTCGCGCGGGCGGACATCGTCGCGCTCAAGACCTATGAGCCGGTGGCGTCGACCCCCGGTTTCACGCGCCTGCATGCGAACGAGTTGCCGTGGCGGCACCCGCGGGATGAGTCGGCCGCGGGTTTGAATCGCTATCCCGAAACCCAGCCCCGGGCCCTCCTCGAGCGGCTGGCGAGCCTTTATCGGGTGGGGCTGGACTCGATCCTCCCCTGCCGCGGGTCGAACGACGCAATTGACCTCCTGGTGCGCGCCTTCTGCCGCGCCGGGGAGGATGCCGTGGTTCATTGCCCGCCGACCTTCGGCATGTACGCGCACGCTGCGCGCGTGCAGGGGGCGAAGGTGCTCAGCGTGCCGCTCAAAGCCCGGCGAGGCTTTGCGCTCGATACGAAGGGGGTGCTCGCGCGCCGCGCGGAGGCGGTGAAGATCGTGTTCCTCTGCTCGCCGAACAATCCCACGGGTAACCTTCTCTCGGAAGCCGCGATCCTCGAGGTGGCAGACGCGCTCGCAGAGCAAGCGCTCGTGGTCGTGGATGAGGCGTACGTCGAGTTCTCGCGCTGCGAGAGTCTAGCGAGGCATCTCGCGCAGCGGCCGCAGCTTGTGATCCTAAGGACGCTCTCCAAGGCTCGAGGGTTAGCGGGGGTGCGCTGCGGGGCACTCATCGCGCATCCGGAGGTGATTGCACTCACCGCCAAGGTGATGCCGCCTTGCGCCATCAGTCAGCTGACGCTGGAGATCGTGTTGAGTCACCTGGTGGCGGCGCAGCTTCACTTCATGGATCAGTGCGTCGCACAGGTCATCAAAGAGCGGGCACGCCTCGAGAGCGCACTGCATCGGATCGTGGCGATCAGGGAGGTGTACCCCAGCGAGGCCAACTTCATCCTGGCGCGCTTATTTGATGCGGGCAGTGCTCTCGAGCGCGCACGCGTGGCAAGCGTGCTGGTGCGCGATGCCCGGGGGCACCCCGAGCTCCCCGATGCGCTAAGGATCAGCGTCGGCACGCCGGAGGAGAACGATCGGCTGCTTGAGGCTTGGGCATGAGCGCCCGGCGGGCGGCGGAGGTCGTCCGGGAGACTTCCGAGGTGCGGGTGCAGGTGTGCGTCGACCTCGATGCGACCGAGCCGCTGCGGGCGGCAACCGGCATCGGGTTCTTCGATCACATGCTGGAGCAGCTCGGCAAGCATGGCGGCTTCTCGCTGGCTCTCAGCGCCAGGGGTGATCTCGAGATCGATGAACATCATACGGTCGAGGATTGCGCGCTCACGCTGGGCGAGGCGTTGAAGCGCGCGCTCGGCACGAAGGTGGGGATAGCGCGCTATGGGTTTCTGCTGCCGATGGATGAGAGTCTGGCGCAGATCGCCATCGATCTGTCGGGCCGTCCGTATGCGGTGTTCGAGGGGGTGTTTCCGCGGGAGTCGGTGGGTGGGTTGCCGACGGAGCTCGTGCCGCACTTTTTCCGCTCACTGAGTCAGTCGCTGGGGGCGGCGATTCACGTGAAGGTCACGGGGGAGAACACCCATCACATGGTCGAGGCGTGCTTCAAGGGAGTCGGAAGGGCGCTGCGGCAGGCGATTCGGCGTGAAGGCGGGGGCTTGCCGAGTACTAAGGGGCTGCTGTGAAGGAAGTCGTCATCGTGGACTCCGGAGGCGCGAATCTCGGCTCGCTCGAATACGCGCTTCAGCGTGCGGGCGCCAAAGCGCGGATGACCCGAGAGGCGAGCGAGATCGGCTCCGCCAGCCATGTCGTGTTACCGGGGGTGGGGGCCGCGGCGAATGCCATGCAGCGCTTGAGGAGCGCGGGCCTTACGACGACGCTCGCCCTTCTCACCCAGCCGGTGCTCGGGATCTGCTTAGGCATGCAGCTCCTCTTCCGCGACTCCGAGGAAGGTCCGACCGAGTGCTTAGGAGTCCTGCCCGACACCGTGCGCCGCATCCACGGCGCCCCCGGGCGCCCCGTGCCGCACATGGGTTGGAACCAGGTGAAGTCGAACCGTGACGATCCGCTCCTCGAGGGACTCGGGCGCGAACCGTACGCCTACTTCGTACATAGCTACGCGGCTTGCGTCTCCGACGTGACGCTCGCGCACACCGACTATGGCAAGCCCCTCTCGGCGGTGGTCCGCCACGGGAACTTCTGCGGGACGCAGTTTCACCCCGAGCGCTCCGGTACGACAGGCGCCCGCGTGCTCGAGAATTTCCTGAGGCTCTGACCGATGCTGCTCATGCCTTCCATCGATCTGCGAGGCGGACACTGCGTTCGCCTTCGGCAGGGCGACTTCTCCGCCGAAACGGCCTATGCAGTGAAACCCGCCGCCCTCTTACGCCGCTACCAGACTCTTGGTGCACGCTGGGTCCATGTCGTGGATCTCGACGGCGCCAAGGACGGCGTGCGGCTCAATGCCACCCTTATCGAGGCCCTGGCTCGGCATCCCTCCATTCGCCTGCAAGTCGGGGGGGGCGCGCGGAGCACCTACGCTATCGAGGCGTTGCTCGACGCCGGCGTTGGCCGCGTCGTAGTGGGGAGCGCTGCGGTGGAGCGACCCAGCGAAGTGCATGGCTGGCTCAAAGCCTATGGCGCGGAGCGCATTTGTCTCGCGTTCGACGTGCGTATCGACGGCGCCGGTGAGCCGTCGGTGCACACCCAGGGTTGGGCACGCGACAGCGTGGTCTCACTGTGGGATGCGCTCGGCGCCTTCCCCACCGGAGCGATGCAGCACGTGCTGTGCACCGACATTGCGTGCGACGGCACGTTGCGGGGACCGAATCTCGCCCTCTACCGTAGCGCCCTCGCCCGCTTTCCGCGTCTGAGCTGGCAGGCCTCCGGAGGTATCCGCAACGCCGCGGATCTCACGGCGCTCGCCCAGCTCGGTGTGGCTGCCGCGGTGAGCGGCAGGGCATTACTCGAGAAACGCATCACTGATGAGGAGTTGCAGCCATTCTTGCCCGCCGCATCATCCCCTGCCTCGACGTCCGCGACGGCGTAGTCGTTAAGGGCGTGCGCTTCCGCGACCACGAGGTCGTGGGCGATGTCCTCGAGCTCGCGCAGCGGTATCGGGATGAGGGCGCAGACGAGCTCGTGCTCTATGACATCACTGCGAGCCCCGAGGGACGCTGCGTCGACCGCGAGTGGGTGCGGCGCGTCGCCGAAGTGCTTGACATTCCCTTCTGCGTCGCAGGGGGTATCCGCTCGGTGGGCGATGCCGAGGCGGCACTGCATGCCGGGGCCGACAAGATCTCGGTGAACTCTCCCGCACTCGATGACCCTTCTCTCATCGATGAGCTCAGCATCCGCTTCGGCTCGCAGTGCGTGGTCGTGGGCATCGACAGCCAGCGAACCATCCGGGGGTTTCGCGCCTGGCAGTGGAGCGGTGACCCCCGGCGTGCGCGCGACAGTGGGCGTGCGGTGCTCGGCTGGGTGCACGAGGCGCAGCAACGCGGAGCCGGCGAGATCGTTCTCAATTGCATAGCGAACGATGGCGGGCGGCGCGGCTACGATCTGGAGCAGCTCGCTGCCGCGCGAAGCATCTGTCACGTACCGCTCGTCGCCTCAGGAGGCGCGGGGGCTGTTGGACACTTCACGGAGGTCTTCAGGGAGGCAAGAGTGGACGGCGCACTCGCTGCCGGCGTGTTTCATTCGGGGCACATTCGCATCCCCGCACTTAAGAGAGAGCTGCGCGCGGCGGGTATTGCCGTGAGGCTGCCATGAGGCCTCAACGCACGCCCGTCGGCTTCGGGGATCTCGAAGCGCTCGATTTCGACAAGGGCGGCGGTCTCCTGCCGGCGATCGTGCAGGACGCCGGGAGCGGGGCCGTGCTGACCCTCGGCTACATGAACCGCGCAGCCCTCGTCCGCAGCCTCACGTGCCGCCGAGTGGTGTTCTACAGCCGCAGCAGGGGGCGTCTCTGGGAGAAGGGCGAGACCTCGGGCAACACCCTCGAGCTCGATGAGATCCGTACGGACTGCGACCGCGATACGCTGCTGGTCAGCGCGCGCCCGCGTGGACCGGTCTGTCACCTGGGCACGGGCACCTGCTTCGGGGACACTGCGGGCAGACCGGAGGACGCGACCGCGTTCCTTGCGAAACTCGAGCAGGTCATCCACCAGCGCGCCGCGGCGCGTCCCGACGGCAGCTACACCTCGAAGCTACTGGCGAGCGGCTGGACGAAGATCGCGCAGAAGGTGGGCGAAGAAGGGCTCGAGGCGGCGCTGGCGGGTGCGGGCGGCAGAGACAGTGAAGTCGTCGAGGAAGTTGCAGACCTTTTCTATCACGTACTCGTGCTGCTTAAGGCGCGGGGCCTGACGCTCGAGCAGGTGATCGGGGAGTTGAGAGGGAGGCATGAGGCGCGGGGATGAGCGCGGATTTATGGCCCGCGTCGTAAAGATCTGGCTCCTCTCACTGTTGGCTTGCGCTGCAGTAGTGGTTCTTTCATTTACGCGCATAGACGTGCCGACAGCAGAGTATTTCTGGCGAATCGGACGGTTTCTGACCCCTTTGAACAAGCCGTTCGGACCTGCCGTCATTCTGTCTGCAGAGTCAGCAGCGGTCCTGGGCCTGCTTCTTGCGCGCCTGGTGCGGGGACATATCTCGCTTTTCTCGGAGGTTCTGGCGATAGCCTGCCTAACCTCGATATCTGCCTATGCCATCAACAGCGATGTGTTGAAACCATTTTTCGGGGTTCCGGGCCCTGCTGAGGTAATGGAGGGTGTCAGACACGGCTTTAATTTTTTGCGGGGCTCCGAAGATAGCAGCTTTCCTTCCGGCCACATGGTGTTAGCAGGAGCGTTTGCGGGAGTTTTCATGCGGTTTTACAGCGCCAGCATCTGGTCACTGGCGGCGCTGCTGGTGCTCACCGCGGGTCTGTTGATCATAGGGGATTGGCATTTTCTCAGCGATGTAGTCGCGGGAGCGTTTCTCGGCGTATCGGCGGGGATTCTGGCCGGAGAAGGGTGGGCAGTTCACTCGGTGCCCAGGTAAGCACCCACCCAGGGGCCATGATGGCTTCGCAGAACATAGACGCCAGGTGGCTTCCGGCCACCATCAGTTCCTCTGCTGCGGTAACCTTACACGGAATGCTGTGGCGCTACCGGCACCAGGCTCATCGCGCTGGCGCTACCGGCACAAAGCTCATCGCGCTATTCGGATCGCCTGTTCCCTTGTATTTAGCATGCAACGGAAAGGGATAGACCGGTCGCGTGAAAGTCACGGGAACGCTCGAGTCAAGCGGAAAACTTACGTCTTCTTTGGAATCACTGAGGTGTGCCCCGATCATGACATCTGGCGGCCGCCCCGTCTCAACCCAGTTGTCCAGATAACTGAGGTAGTCGATTGCAAATGCGCCATCTCCACCCCAGCAGTGGTCCATGCCTGGAACGATAAATAGACGATAGAAATCTTGCGTAGCGGTACGACCACCCATGGTCCGCTCGACTGTTTCGTAGTAGTCAACTATCGCGCCCGGGTACTCCGCTGCGTCATTGCCACCCTGATAACCGAGAAGCTTACCGCCGGCAGCCTTGAACTTCCGCAGATCCGGGTTCGTGTCGGGAAAGAGTACGGCGACACCGCTGCGCTTGTAATCCCTGTCGAAATCAAAGTCAGCAGCCGTCCACTGTTTCGTGGGTGGCGACAGGAGACCGCTATCCCTGAAAAACTGCACGCCCCAGATATCCCCCCCAAACTCGTCGTTCCAACTCAGTTCCGAG
>JASHTN010000134.1 GCA_030040525.1 Gammaproteobacteria bacterium
CGTCGTCGAAGTTGACGTTCATGTCGTCGTCTCCCTGTATCAGGAACACCGGCGACGTCCACGTGTCGAGCTGCCCAACGGCGGAGTGCGCGAATCCCGCCGGATCGGGCGCGGTGTGCACGCCGGCCATGTCGAAGCCCACCTTGAAGAGATCGGAATGCAGTGCCAGAGCCTCGGCGGTCATGTATCCGCCCCAGGAGAGGCCATAGATGCCGACGCCGCGGCTCGCGTCAACCTCTTTCCGCGCCATCAGATAGTGCGCTGCGCCGACGAAGTCCAGGATCTCGGAGTTGCCCGTGAATCCCCAGCCCGGCGCGTTCCTGAACGCCTCGCCGCGCATGATGCTGCTGCGGTACTCGACCGACAGAACCACGCAGCCGCGGCCGGTGAGGTACTGGTTCATGTCGTACAGATACTGATAAGCCTCCATGTAGTGAAACCCCGGCAGCATCTGCCGCCGAATCCCGCCGTGCGAAAAGATGATCGCGCAGCCGTTGGGATGCACCGGAACGAAGAGTTGCCCGAAGGCCTTCTGGCCGTCGGAGCCTGGGAACTCGACCAACTCGGGTTTCACGAGCAGCTTGCCGGGGAAGGAGGCCAGCGGCTGAGGCAGTCCTGCAGCGCGGGCCGCCTCGCGTGCCTCACGGAGAAAGACCTGGGGCGGGTCAGCCCAGCCGGCACTGAGGTACGCGAGCCGGCCCGCGGCGAGCGGAATCGGTGCCCACTCGCTCTTCTCGCCACTCGTGATTGCACGCGGCGCCGCATCCTCGAAGCCGACGCTCGAGATGTGCCGGCGCCCAAGATCGCCGATGTTGGTCGCATAGAAGAGCTGCTTCCGGTCCATCGACATCGCCACCGTTTCGACCTCGCCGTCGCCGGGAGTCAGCAGCCTCGCCTCCCCTCCCCCGGCGGGCACGGCATAGAGGTGGCGCCAGCCGTCGCCTTCCCAAACGAATGCAATCCGGTCGCTCGCCGACCAGAACAACTCGTCGCCGAACTGGCCCGGGCTGTACTGTTGATCAAGCCGGTAATAGACCGAGCCGACGCCCGGCTTCGCCTGCCAGATGCGATGCGGCACGAGATCCGCGAGCGCCACCGTCCAGATCGCCCACGGGTGCTCCGAGCGCATCGGGCCGCAGTAGCGCTCGCCGCCGCCGCACCAGTTGCGCTCGAGCCCGGGCGAGTCGCTCGGCTCGCGCCGATACGCGAGCTGCCGGCTGTCGGGCGACCACACGGGGCCAAGGTCGATGTCACTGCCGTGCGGGATCAGCACGGTCGTGCGCGCGCCGAGGTCGCGAACCTCGATTCCGCCGCCGCGCTCGTAGGCGACCTTTTTCCCGTCCGGCGAGAAGCGCATACCGATGTGCGGGCCGAGCAGGAACGACTCAGGCTCTCTTACACCGAGCAGGTGGTGATTCGACCAGAGGAGCGCGGCCGCCATCACCATACCGCCCGAGCGCCACAGGATATAACGGTCGTCGGGCGTGAAGAGCGGCTCATTGCCGCTACCGAGCAGGCGTGGCGCGTCGTTCTCGGTCCCGATGATCCACACCTGCTGCTGCGGCATCTCGGGGGAGGACGGCGGGTTCGGCGAGTCGCCGTGGCGATTCACGCGCCCGCCGCGGACAAACGCGACTGCTCCGCCGGACCCGGAGACCGCGACGTCGGAGAGATCGCGTCCGTCGTCATCCGGGTAGTTGACCAGCCGACGCGCCTGCTCGCCGACGCGCAGAAAGTACACGTTGCGGCTCGCGGCCTCGCGCGTCAGGTACGCGATTGAAAGCCCATCGGCCGCGGGCGCCGGCGCCTCGATATACGGCGTCGCGATGATCGAGGCCATCGTGAAGCGCTCCGCCGGCAGCTGCGGCGGCGGTTGCCACGCGCGCGTGGAGAACGCGGGCGCCGGACGCGTAACTTCGCCCGACAGCAGGCCTTCGACGCCGCGAGTGAAGGTGATGCTCAGTCCGTCCAGCGACCAGCGCGGGTCCGCATCGAGGTCGAAGGCAGGATCGAGATAGTCGATCTGCTGACTTGCGAGGTCATAGACGGCAATGAATTGCCATTTGTCGCTCGCCGTTCCGTCATCGCGCCAGGTGCGCTGGTCCTCGTACGCGATGCGGCCGCCGTCGGGCGAAAACACGATCCTGCCGATCATGCCGCGCGTCGACAGCAGACGGTCGGGTGCTGTCCAGTCGCTGGAGGGGCTGCTGCGCGTGGCAGTAAGCAGGTGCCGCCGATCGTCCGCTGCCCACGCGGCGCGCAGCCCGTCCGGCGACAGGCTCGCCGAGGGCGGCGGGTTGACGAGTGCTTCCGGAGGACTCGACCAGCTTGGCGGCACGTGAACGGCCGGCGCCGCGGCCGCGGGCGGCGCCGCCGGCGCGACCGGCAGCGCAGCGACCGCGACGACAGAAAGCGCGAATGCGACGGAGGTCCGGAAGAATCCCGTGCGAGCGGCGGCGTGCGGCATGGGTGGCTCTCGGTGTGGCGTGTGGTTCGAAGGGGAGCGTCGTGCGCCATCCTACACAACCCGTCCGAGACCTGGCTCACCGGCCGCGGGATCGCCTCTACAGGAACGCGATCCACAGGAACACGATCGCGTACTCGACTCCGTCACTGAGGTTGTGGCCGATGATCGGCGCCACGACGCTCTGCGACTTCTCGAGCCAGTAGGCGTAGAGCACGCCCAGCATGAAGGCGTAGATCTGTTGGCCGAGTGCGAGCGGCCACTCGCGCAAATTGAAATTCGCGGCGTGGAGCAGCGCAAAGATGAGCGCGACGATCACGCCCGCCCAGTTCATCTCGAAGCGCCCGAGACGCAGTTTTCCCGGCATGGCTGCGGCGAGGTACGTGACCAGCAGGGCACGGAACGGAACTTCCTCGGTCGGTCCGACGTAGCCCCCTTCGAAGAAGAGCCAGCCGGTGACATTCGCGGTGGTCAGCGGGTAACCGAGATCGGGCCTGGTGTGCGCGATGAGCTGCGGTGCATAGTCGACGAGCGTCATGATCACGCCGAAGAGAGCGCCCCAGAGAGCGGCCGGCAGGAAGCAGGTCTTCTGGCGCGGCCAGTGCAGCCCATAATCCGCCGGTACCAGACGCTTGACGGCGGCGATTGCAGCCAACGCAATCAGGAACTGCAGGCCGTGCTGCATGTAGAGCCACGGAAGCGCCGCTCCATGCGGTGAGGGCGTGTGGAACAGCCTGCTGCTGAAGAACGCGAGGTAGGCTGCGAGATAGGGCACGCCGACGCCGAGGGCCGTGACGAAGACGAGCGGGAGCAGCTTCAGCCGCAGGCGCGGCGTCGCGCTGAGGTCGGTAGCCATGCCTCCTTATAGCGAGGTGCTCCGCACAGGGTCTTGAACCCATTTGACCTCAGCCAGTAGCCGGGTGGACAGCCGGTCAACGCGCTGACAGCCCGCGTCATGTGCGCCTGGTCGGCGAAGCCTGCATGGGCAGCGACCCCCGCAAGGGACGCGCCACCCGCGGCCATCAGTGCCAGTGCGCTTTGCGTCCGTGCTTCGCCGCGGAAGGCGGCTGGTGAAGTCGCGAATACCTTCCTGAATCCCCGCGACAGAGTCGCCGGCGCGAGGCCGTAGCGCTCGGCCCACTCGTCGAGGCGCAGCTGCGGGTTCTCGAGCAGATTCCGCGCGAGAAGATCCGGCCAATCCCCGGCTCCCGGCTCGAGCGGCTCGAGTTGTTCCCGGAAGACGCTGACTGCTGCAGCCGTATCCTTCTCGGCGACCCGCGCGATCGCGTCCGGATCGGCGACGAGCCCGAAGGCGAACGCCGGTTCCTCATCCAGCAGGAGATTCAGTATCTGCGCACCGTGTGCTTCGAAGCGGTCGAGGTGCGCATCGAAGGTCCTGTGCAACAGCACGCAGCCGG
>JASHTN010000135.1 GCA_030040525.1 Gammaproteobacteria bacterium
GCCAAGCCCGATGCGCGCTGCTTCGAGCGCCTGGCGCGCGAGCTGGCACTCGGGCCGCACAACATCCTGTACGTCGGCGATGATCCATGGCTGGATGTCGCGGCGGCGCGCGCCGCGCACCTGCGCAGCGCCTGGATGAACCGCCGCGGAGCGCTCTGGCCACAGGACCTCGCGCCGGCGGACCTCAGCGTCGGCAATTGCCTCGAGCTGGCGGTGCGGCTCGGCGCATAGACTGCGCCGCGCGGCGCACGCAGCCTCAAGGGGGCAGGGGGCGGCCGCGCGTCTCGACCATGAGCAGCCAGGCGGCGCCCGCGGCCGCGAGCGGCACCAGTCCCACCCAGAACAGCACCTGCATCAGCGCCGCGCTCGAGCCGCCCAGGTCCGCCGACAGCAAGCCCACCCCGAACGGCGCGGCGGCAGCGATCACGCGGCCGACGTTGTAGCAGAAGCCCGCCCCGGTCGCGCGCAGCCGCGCCGGAAACAGCTCCGGCAGGTAGAAGACGAACGCGCCGAAGACGCCGAACACGCCGGCGCCGACCAGGAACAGCATGGCGAGCCGCTCTGCCGGCGGCAGCGCCGGGCCGAAGGTGGCGAACAGCGCGAGCGCCGACCAGAGGAAGTACGCCACGAACGTCGGGCGGCGTCCGAGCAGACGTGCGAGCGGTATGGCCACGAAGGTGCCGACGAGCCCGCCGACGTTGAAGGCGTTCGAGGCGTATGCCTTCCAGGCCGCCTGCAGCGCGCGGGTAGCCGCCGGGGCGAGCCCGGCGTGCCGCGCCTGCTCGGCGGCGAGGCTCGCGCCGAGGGAAGGGATGAAGGCATTGCAGGCCCACCAGGTGAGGATCGCCACGACGGCCGCGAACAGTCCGCCGAGGGTCGCCCGGCGCAGCCCGGGCGTGAAGAGCTCCCGCGGACTCGATGGCGGAGCAGCCACACGGCTCGCCTGCCAAAGCGCGCTCTCGCGCAGCAGCGTGCGGACGCCGACCGCCACGACCGCCGGCAGGAGTCCCGCGAGGAACACGTAACGCCAGGCGAGCTGCGGCTGACCGAGAAACCAGACTCCCGTGATCTGGTAGTTGACGGCCGCCGCCAGCACCACGCCGAGGGGGGATGCGGTCTGCAGGATCACTCCCGCTTCCACCCGGCGCTTGTCCGGCACGGCCTCCGCCACCAGCGTGGCGCCGATGCCCCACTCGCCGCCGATCCCGAGGCTCGCCAGCGCGCGGCACACCAGCAGCTCCCAGATGTTGCCCGCCAACGCACAGGCGGCGGTGCCCGCCGCATACAGCGCGATGGTGACGAACAGGGCGCGCTTGCGGCCGATGCGGTCGGCGATCCAGCCGAACAGCACACCGCCGGCAGCCCAACCGATCAGCAGGATCGAGGTGATCGCGCCGGTCCAGTACAACACGGCGGCATGCGCGGCGGCCGAGCCGGGCGCGAGTCGGAGCAGCTGCGGGATGCACTCGGGGGCGACGAAGTTGAACAGCACGGCGTCGTAGACATCGAAGCCCCAGCCTGCCCAGCCCGCCGCGATCACCAGCCAGTGATAGCCGGACAGTCCGAGCAGTCCGGCGCGTGAGCCAGTTAACGGATCCGCCGCCAAGCGGCCTCCCCTCACAAGGCAGTTAGCACTCGCGCGCGCGTGCTGCCAACTGCGTAGGTGTGTGCTGACGTCGATCAGCGTAGCGCATCACGGTATTGCCGGCGTAGTGGGGTGAACCTTGCACGAGGCGCAGGCGTCTGCATCACAGCGGGGTCGCTGAAATACAGGAGGTGAGGAGTCGATGCGCATGACTGCCGACCGCGTCGTCCCGGTTGCCAATCTCAAGGAGTTCTTCAAGGACTCCCTGCACGAGGCGCTGCTGAAGCAACACCTGGCGGTCGAGGATCAGACCGAGCACTACGTGGTGAACCTGCTGACGCTCTTTGCCCGCTCCGAGGCGTTGTATGAAGACGCTTCGGGAAGGAGCGGGCCGCGGCCGCTGGTGGCGCTGCTGTGCGAGGCGCTCGAAGCGCCGTGCACCACGCTGCGCAACCGCGCCCTGCAGCGCCTCGGCGATGTCTCGCTGTTCGTGGCGGGATTTTTCGCCCGCAGCTTCGCCGCGAAGCTGATCGACATCGACTATCACATCGCCATGGGCGGGCGCGCCTACGGCACGCTGGCGCAGGTGACCGCGCGCGGCAGCGGGCGGACGCTCGCCGGCGTGTTCGCCGAGCTGTCCGAGAAATTCCAGCCGCTGGTGGACGCCCTCAACGACATCAGCGAGAGCTCCTATCATCACACCGACCGCGACATTCTCAGGCTCTACGAGCTGTGGCTGAAGACCGGCAGCCCCCGCTGCCATGCCATCCTCAAGCGGCTCGGAGTGCAGCCGACCGCCGCCGCCTGCACGACGTTCGCGCACTGAAGCCATGCTGCTGTCGCGCCTGCAGGCTCTCATCGGCGGCATCTACGACGTGAGCATCGGCTACGACATCTATGACTTCCTGGTCACCGACCGCGCCCGCTTGCCGGCGGCGGCGCACGACGCCCTCAACGACGAGGCGCTGATCGTCGCCGAGGATCCGGCCGGCGACGGTGCAGTGGCCATGGCGCTCTACCTCGATCCGCAGCTGCTCGCCCGGCTCGGCAGCGCCGACCCGCTGGTGCGGCTCGATGCCGCCAACGTCGGCGACTGCTGGACGGCGCTCGAGGGCGTCAGCCACTTCCTGTACGTGGCATGGAACGCGGGGCACGACAAGCCGGTATCGCTGCTCGAGCTCGAGATGCAGGCGGAGGTCGACAAGTACGTGGCGAGCTACTGGCTGATGCGCCGGCAGTATCCGCGGCATTTTCCCAAGGAGCTGCGCCGCGCGCTGTTCGAGCGCACGCGCGTCGACGCGCGCCTCGCGGCGGGAACGCGCGAGTTATATCGCGAGGCGAGCCGCTACGCCGAGCGCTTCTGCCGCCGGCTGGAGCACGATCTCGGCAGCGCCGCCGAGGGCGCGGTGCTGGCGGAGCTGCGTCGCTTTTACCGCCTGAGCCACGCCCGCAAGCGCGCGCACATCGAACGCACCGCCTGAAAGCGCGCGGCGCCTCAGCCGCCGTCGCCGCCGTTCTTCTTGCGCTCCTCGAGCTCGCGCATCATCTTGATCCACTCCGAGAGCTTGCGCAGATCGGTACGTGTCGTCTGCTTGTCTGCGGTGCGCGTCTCGCGCGCGCCGCCCCGCGCGTACGGGTCGTGGGTCTGCTCGTTCTCCACCGACAGCTTCGGCTCGCCGAGGATCTCGAGCACCGGGCGGCGCTCGTCCGACGGCGCATCGCGCCAGCGTACCGAGGCGTTGCCGCGCTCGTCATGCACGATCGTGCCGACGCGGCGGCGCTCGGATGGCTGGGCGTCGGGGCTTCCCGGGGCGGGTCTTTTCTTGCTGGTGTCGTCCACAGATTATGGTGCCAGGCGCAGTCGGGCGCCGGTGGCGAGGGGAGCCTAACCGGGTCGCCGCGGGCGCTTCCGCGACGCCCGTCACGGATTAATTCCGCCTGTTAGGTCAGGCGCCGGCCGGGCCGCAGCCGGCGCGCAGCAGCCCCACCACGGTCTTACAGTCGGTAATGATCCCGCCGAGCGCCCAGTCGCAGGCGGTATCGAGCGGCAGCCAGTGGACCTCGATGACCTCGGCGCGCTCGTGCGCCAGCGGCGCAGGCCCGATGCCGGTGGCGAGATAGAGGTGCAGCACCTCGGTGAACACCCCCGGCGAGGACAGGCACGTGCCGAGCGAGCGCCACTCGCGCCCGCTCACCCCGGCTTCCTCGGCGAGCTCGCGCTGTGCGGTCGCCAGCGGCGGCTCGCGCGGCTCGAGCTTGCCCGCCGGCAGCTCCCACAGCCAGCCGCCGGCGACGTAGCGGTACTGGCGCAGCAGGCATACGCGCCGCGCCTCGTCGACCGCGACTGCGGCGGCGCCGCCCGGGTGATGCACCACCTCCAGCTCGGTTGTACGGCCGTTGGGCAGCTGCACCAGGTCGGTGCTCACCGTGATGACGCGTCCGCGGTAATGAGTGGTGCGCCGGTCGGGCTGCAGGGCGGTGTTTGTGCCGTGGTTCATGGCGTGCGTGTCGGAGTTCATGCATTGCATGGTAACCGGTCGCCAGCGGATCGTGCTGCGGCTATAGTCGGCGCGGCTTATGCCCACGACAGCGCATCTGGACAAGCTCAACGGACCGCAGCGTAAGGCGGTGACGTACGGCGAGCCGCTGCCCGAGAAGGGCTACGCCTCCGGCCCGCTGCTGATCGTCGCCGGCGCCGGCACCGGCAAGACCGACACGCTTGCGCACCGCGTCGCGCATCTGGTGATCCACGGCGTCGATCCGGCGCGCATCCTGCTGCTGACGTTCACGCGGCGCGCCGCCGGCGAGATGCGCCGCCGCGCGCACGAGATCACCAAGCAGGCGCTCAACGAGGCGCTCGGCGGAGTGAGCCAGCAGATCGCGCAGCGCCTCACCTGGGCCGGCACGTTCCACGCGATCGGCGGCCGGCTGCTGCGTCACTATGCGGCGCACCTGCAGCTCGACCCGCATTTCACCGTGATCGACCGTGCGGACTCCGCCGATCTGATGGACAGCCTGCGCCAGGAGCTGGGGTTTGCGGCGAAGGAGCAGCGCTTTCCGCGCAAGGAGACCTGCCTGCAGGTGTACTCCAACCGCGTCAACACCTGCGCTTCGCTCAAGGACACCCTCGAGCGTCACTACCCATGGTGCGCCCAGTGGGAGGAGGGGCTGACGCAGCTGTATCGCGCCTACGTGCAGGCCAAGCAGCGCAGCCGGGTGCTCGACTACGACGACCTGCTGCTGTACTGGCACATGATGATGCAGGAGCCGCGGCTGGCGCAGCACATCGGCGCGCATTTCGATCACGTGCTGGTGGACGAGTACCAGGACACGAACCTGCTGCAGGCGCAGATCCTGCACGCCCTGAAGCCCGACGGCGCCGGGCTCGCCGTGGTCGGGGACGACGCCCAGGCCATCTACTCGTTCCGCGCCGCCGCGGTCGAGAACATCCTCGGCTTCGCGGAGCGCTTCAAGCCGCGCGCCGAGGTGGTCACCCTGGCGCAGAACTACCGCTCCATCCAGCCGGTGCTGGATGTCGCCAACATGCTGATGGCGGAAGCGCCGCGCCAGCACCGCAAGTATCTGCTCGCGGTACGCGGCAACGGCGCGCGCCCGCGCCTGGTCACCGTGGACGAGCTGCTGACCCAGGCCGACTATGTCTGCAGCGAGGTGCTGCGGCGCCGCGAGGCGAATCTGCCGCTGCGCCGCCAGGCCGTGCTTTTCCGCAGCGCGAGCCACAGCGACATCCTCGAGGTGGAGCTCGCCAAGCGCAAGATCCCCTTCGTGAAGTACGGCGGGCTGCGCTTCCTCGAGGCGGCGCACATCAAGGACCTGCTGGGAGTCTTGCGCTGGGCCGACAATCCGCGCAACACGCTCGCCGGCTTCCGCGTCATCCAGCTGCTGCCCGGCATGGGTCCGGTGAATGCGCGCAGCGCGCTCGGCCTGCTCGAGTCGGGCGGTTATTCGTTCGCGGCTCTCAGGGGCTTCACGCCGCCGCAGAGCGCCGAGATCGGCTGGCGGCGGCTGATCGAGCTGCTGCGGGCGCTTTCCGATCCGGAGCGGCCGTGGCCGGGGCAGGTCAACATGGCGCGCGAGTGGTACCGGCCGCATTTCGAGCGCCTCTACGAGCACTTTCACACGCGGCTCGGCGACCTCGACCAGCTGGAGCACCTCTCGGGTCAGTACGCCTCGCGCGAGCGCTTCATCACCGAGCTCACGCTCGATCCGCCGAACGCGACCAGCGATCTGTCCGGCCGGCCGACGCTCGAGGAGGACTACCTGGTGCTGTCGACGATCCACTCGGCGAAGGGCATGGAGTGGGACACCGTGTACGTGCTCAATGTCGTCGATGGCAGCTTCCCTTCGGAGTTCGCCACCGGCAGACCCGAGCTCATCGAGGAGGAGCGCCGGCTGCTGTACGTCGCGATGACACGGGCGCAGAACGAGCTGGCGCTGATCGCGCCGCTGAAGTTCCATCTGACGCACCAGTCGCGCCAGGGGGACTCCCATGTCTACGGCGGCCGCAGCCGCTTCCTCACCGAGAAGGTACTGAAGACGCTCGAGGCGGTCGCGTTCCAGGGCACGGCGCTCGGCAGCGGCGAGAGCCTCGCGGACAGCGGCGCCGCAGTGAGCGTGGATGTGGGCGCACGGCTGCGCGAGATGTGGTAGCGCGGCCGGTGGGCTGCGCGAGCTACTTCAGCGGCTTGATGAACTTGAGCGTGAAGCGGTCGCTCTCGCCGATGGCCGCGTACTTGTCGTGGTCCTTCGCCCCCAGGCGGTAGGTCGGCGGCAGCGTCCAGACACCCTGCTCGTAATCCTTGCTGTCCTTCGGGTTGGCGTTGATCTCGGACTTGCCCACGAGTCTGAAGCCCTGGGCCTCGATCAGCTTGATGGCGTAGTCCTCGTTGACGTAGCCGCTCTTGGCCTTCGGATCCTGCGGCACGGCGGGATTGCCGCGATGCTCGGTCACCCCCAGCACGCCGCCGGGCTTCAATGCCCGGTACATGGTGGCAAAGGCCTCCGCTGCGGCATCGCGCGCCATCCAGTTGTGGATGTTGCGGAAGGTCAACACCATGTCGAGAGTTCCCGCAGGCACGGCATCGCTGCCGTCGAGCGGGAAGGTCACCACTGACACGCGGTCGTACAGATCCGGGCGGGAGGCGAGCTTCTGCCGGAAGTCGTCCAGGCGCCGCGCGATATGCGCATTGCCGGGCTCGGCGGCGATCACGCCGGCGTAGTACTTGCCCTTGTCGCGCAGCAGCGGCGCGAGGATCTCGGTGTACCAGCCGGGCTCCGGCCACACCTCGAGGACGCTCATCTCGGGGCGGATGCCGAAGAACAGCAGCGTCGCTTTCGGATGACGGTACTGATCGCGCTCCCGGTTCGCTTCCGGGCGCTGGTTGCCGGCGAGGATGGCATCGAGGGCCGCACCGGTGGCCTGCCGCGAGCTGTAGGTCGCGCATGCGGCCAGCAACACCGCAGCCGCGGCGAGCGCGGCCAGCTTGAGTGCGGATCTCATGTCAGTGACGGAAGTTTCGCACCTGCGCTGCACGGTGCGCCGGGCTGTGGCACGAAAAAACCCGGCACGCAGCGGGGTCTTTCCTGAGCGCGCCCTCAGCGCCGGAATGGTCCCCCGCCCTGGCGCGGGCGCTGCGGACGTTCCTGCGCCTCGTTGACCCGCAATGGGCGGCCGTTCATCTGAAAGCCGTTCAGGGCCTGGATTGCCGCCTGCGCCTCCGCCTGGGGCATGTCGACGAAACCGAAGCCGCGCGGCTTGCCGGTCTCGCGGTCGTTGATCAGCTTGACCGACTCCACCTTGCCATGGCGTTCAAACAGGGCCTTCACATCCTGCTCGGTGGCGCTGAAGGGCAGGTTACCCACGTAGATCGTCGTCACTGGAGAGTCTCTCTTGAAAAGGCGGACAGCGGCGCACCGCACACGCCGGGCGCATGTCGCGCGTGAACAGTCGAACAGGTCAAGGCTTCAAGGCACACGATCGGCAGTTTCAAGTCAATGCGCAGCGCTTGGGCCGGCGGCCTGCACCTGCGTTCGCGCACGGATGAGAGGCGCGGGGCGGGAGATGAAGTCAACACGATCGAGCAAAGCGCACTCATCCATCGCGGATACGAACGCCGGGGTGATGCTACTCCCGGCCCCCACGGGACGCAAACAGCCAACTTGTCGCGTCCTGGCAGCACGATGCGCCGGCTCGCACGGCCGGGCGCCGCACCGGCATCTCGCCCCCGGGCCGCGTCGGCTACGCCCCGGCGGGCTCCAGGTAGGCGTAGCCGTCCAGCTCGCTCTCGTAGAAGCGCTTGATCGCCTGGCTCTCGGCGATCGTCATGCGGCCGTCGCGGATCGCTCGCTCGCAATCGCGCGCCAGCGCCGGGTAGAGCTCGGCGACGTCGTACTCCATGTACTCGAGCACCCGGTTGGCCGTGTCACCCTTGACGATCTCCTCGATCCACCAGCCGCCTTCGTCGTGCAGCCGCACGTGCACGACGTGCGTGTCGCCGAACAGGTTGTGCAGATCGCCGAGCGTCTCCTGGTAGGCACCGACCAGGAAGGCCGCCAGATAGTACTTCTCGCCGGCCCTGAGCTCGTGCAGCTCGAGCGTGCGCTTCACGTCGCGCAGCGAGACGAAGTGATCGATCTTGCCGTCGGAGTCGCAGGTGATGTCGGCGAGCACCGCGGTGCGCGTCGGACGCTCGTCGAGGCGGTGGATCGGCAGGATCGGGAACAGCTGGTCGATCGCCCAGCTGTCGGGCAGCGACTGGAACACCGAGAAGTTGCAGAAATACGTGTCGGAAAGGATCGACTCGAGGTCCTCGAGCTCCTCCGGCAGTTGCGCCGCCTTGCGGCAGGCGTCGCGGATCTTCGCGCAGGTCGCCCAGTAGAGTCGTTCCGCGAGCCCGCGGAACTCGAGCGACAGGAGCCCGAGATTGAACATCTGCAGCACCTGCTCGCGGGCGGTGAGCGCGTCGTGATAGCACTCGACAAGGCGCCGCTCGCTCACCGCGCGGTAGGCCTCGAACAGATCCTGCACCGGCTGCGGCAGCTCCTCGTCGCCGCTGTAGTCCTCGCCGCGGTCGCCGGTGACGCGGAACTTGTCGAGCGCCGAAGAGCCGAGCGCATCGAAGATCAGCACACTGTGATAGGCGGCGACCGCACGCCCCGACTCGCTCACGATCATCGGATGCGGGATCTCGCGCGCGTTGCACACACTGGCGACGCGGTAGACGACGTCGCTCGCGTACTCGTTGAGCGTGTAGTTCATCGAGGAGGCGAAGTTGGTGCCGCTGCCGTCATAGTCGACGCCGAGTCCGCCGCCCACGTCGATGTACTGCAGGCCCGCGCCCATGAGCTTCAGCTCCGCATAGACGTGCGCCAGCTCGTTGATCGCCTCCTTGACGCGGCGGATATCCTGCAGCTGGCTGCCCGGGTGGCAGTGCACCAGCTGCAGGCAGTCGAGCATGTCGCGCGCCTTGAGCACGTTGAACAGCTCGAGGATCTCGGTGATGAACAGGCCGAACTTGGATTTCTCGCCGGCGGAGGCGCTCCAGCGCCCGGAGCCTTCGCTGAAGAGCTTGACCCGCACGCCGATGCGCGGGCGCACCTGGTAGTTCTGCGCGTGCTTGAGGATCAGCCCGAGCTCGTCGAAGTTCTCGACCACCGGAATGATGGTGCGGCCGAGCTTGGTGGCGAGCGTCACCGCCTCGATGTAGCTGTCGTCCTTGAAGCCGTTGCAGACGATGAGCCGCTCGGGGGCATTCTCGGTCATGGCCATGACGGCGAGCAGCTCGGGCTTGGAGCCCACCTCGAGACCGAAGCCGTACTCCTTGCCGTAGCGGTAGACCTCCTCGACCACGAGGCGCTGCTGGTTCACCTTGATCGGGAAGACGGCCGCATAGCGGTTCTGGTAGTCGTTCTCGGCGATCGCCTGCGCGAACGCCTCGTGCACGTGCTTGAGGCGGTGCGCCAGGATGTCCGAAAAGCGCACCACCACCGGGGTCGTCAGATCGCGCGCCTCGAGGCCCTCGACCACCTCGTAGAGGTCGATCGCGCGCTGCTCGGTGGCATCCGGGCGGACCACGACGTGTCCGGCCTCGTTGATCGAGAAGTAGCCCTTGCCCCAGGCGCGCACGTTGTAGAGTTCGAGGGAGTCCTCGATTCCCCACGGCTGCGCGGGGTTGTACTTGCGGTTGCCGTTCAGGGCGAGCTTCGGATCTGCGGCCACGGGCGCCTTATATCAAAATTGTGTGGCCAGGAAGAGTGCTTCAGCGCGCGCTTTCGGAGGCGCGCGCCACCGCGTGTCCCGGATCGCGGATCCACTCGCTCCACGAGCCGGCGTAGAGCCTGGCGCCCGGCAGCCCCGCCACCTCCAGCGCCAGCAGATTGTGACAGGCGGTGACGCCCGAGCCGCACATCGAGATCAGCGTCGCCGCGTCGCGCCCGGCAAGGCTCGCGCGCCACGCGCGCTCGAGCTCGGCGGCGGTGAGCCAGCGCCCGTCGGAGTCGAGATTGCGCGCGTACGGGTGGTTGCGCGCGCCAGGTATGTGGCCGGCCACCGCGTCGAGGGTTTCGTTCGCACCCGCGAAGCGGTCGGGGCTGCGCGCGTCGATGAGCAGCGGCTCCCCGCGCGCGAGCGCACCGCTCGCGAGCCAGGCTGCGATCTCGCCGCTCGTGACGCTGTGGGCTGCCGGCGGCTGCGGCACGAACTGCCGCGGCGCGCGTGCCGCGGCGCTGCT
>JASHTN010000136.1 GCA_030040525.1 Gammaproteobacteria bacterium
CTCGCGTCCGCCGAGCGCACCGCGGAGTTTCTGCGGCAGTACTGTCACGTCGATATGCATATCGACGAGAACATCCTCAGTCGCGACGAATACCGCCAGGCGCAGGCCGGCAAGCGGCACTTCCGCGACAGCAGCGCCCACGCCGCCTGAGGCGGCTGCGGCTCCGCGGCGCCGTTCCGGTGGCATTTGGCACGGCGAGTCCGTAAGATTCGGGGCCGTTTTTCGTGACGGGAGATGTGGCGCATGACGGGGCGGACCAGGGCCTGCGCACTGCTGCTCGGTGGGACCGTCGCGCTGTTGGCTGCCCGCGTGGTAGTGCACGCACAGGCACCGGCCGCGCCCGCGGCAGCGCCGGCCCCGGCCGGTCCGCTGAAGGGCGACCCGGTGCACGGCAAGGCCATCTCCTATACCTGCCTCGGCTGTCACGGCATCAGCGGCTACAAGAACGCCTATCCCATGTACAGCGTTCCGGAGCTGCGCGGACAGAGCCCGGATTACCTGGTGGCGGCGCTGCACGAGTATCGCGACGGTGACCGCTCATTCATCACGATGCATGCCCAGGCGGAAGAGCTCTCCGACCAGGACATGGCCGATATCGCCGCATACTTTGCCGGCACGCCGCTCAGGCCCACCGGCAAGCCCGAGGGCACCGTGCCCAAGGCGGCGACGCTGTGCGTCTCGTGTCACGGCCAGGACGGCGTCGCCATTGCGCCGATGTATCCGTCACTCGCCGGGCAGCACGAGGATTACCTGGTGCGCGCGCTCGATGAGTACAAGCGCGGTGGGCGCAAGAATCCGATCATGACGGGCTTCGCCGCCAACCTCTCGGACGACGACATCGAGACGATCGCCGAGTACTTCAGCCGTCTCACGCCCTCGCTCGGCACCGAGCCGAGGCCCTGGACGCGCCTCTCCGCCGAATAGGCGCCGAAAAGGGGCGCAAGACCTCCCCGCAACCGCGCCGCGCGCCCGCAGAGCGCACCCGCGGCGCTCTTAAGGCTGGCATAAGCCTGCCTGCCTAAGGTTCGGTCACAGACTTCCGCAGGAGCGTCGCAACTCATGAATCTCGCCACCTTCGTCCGTAAACCGCTCATCGCCGCGATTCTCGGGGCGGCCACCATCGCGCTGCCCGTCGGCGCGCTCTACGTGGCCGGCTCGACACGCGCCACCGCCGTCGCCGCACCGGTCATGACGGCGACCGCGAGCATGCCCGCCACCACGCCGACCATGATGCTGCCGGACTTCAGCGCCATGGTGCAGAAGTACGGACCGGCGGTGGTCAACATCACGGTCACGGGCAAGGTGCCGGCGTCCTGGAGCCAGGGCGATGAGAACGGCGACAACGGCGACAACGGCGGCAACGGCGGCAACGGCGAGAACGGCGAGAACGGCGAGAACGGCGAGAACGGCGGCAACGGTGACAGCGGCGGCGACAACCCGTTCGGGCCCAACAGCCCCTTCGCGCCGTTCTTCCGCGGCTTCGGCTTCAACTTCCAGACGCCGCGGCCCGAGCCGATGCGCGGCGAGGGCTCGGGCTTCATCATCCAGCCCGACGGCGTGATCATGACCAACGCCCACGTGGTGAACGGCGCGAGCGAAGTGACCGTGCGGTTGACCGACCGGCGTGAGTTCCGCGCCAAGGTCATCGGCACCGATCCGACGTCCGACATCGCCGTGATCAGGATCAACGCCCACGATCTGCCGACGGTGAAGCTCGGCGACTCGCGCACCCTCAAGGTCGGCGAATGGGTGCTGGCGATCGGCGCACCGTTCGGCTTCGACAACAGCGCCACCGCCGGCATCGTCAGCGCCAAGGGGCGCACCCTCCCCGGCGACGGCTATGTGCCCTTCATCCAGACCGACGTGCCGATCAATCCCGGCAACTCGGGCGGACCGCTCTTCAACATGCGCGGTGAGGTGGTCGGCATCAACTCGCAGATCTACAGCCGCAGCGGCGGCTATCAGGGCGTGTCGTTCTCCATCCCGATCGACATCGCCATGCAGGTGGGCAATCAGCTCGAGACCACCGGACATGTCAGCCACGGCAGGCTCGGTGTGCTCGTCCAGGACGTCAGCCAGGGACTGGCCGACTCGTTCGGTCTGCCGAAGCCCGAGGGTGCGCTGGTCTCGAGCGTCGACGCCGACGGTCCAGCGGCGCGCGCCGGTATCGAGCCCGGCGACGTGATCCTCAAGCTCAACGGCCAGACGATCGCGGACTGGACGGAGCTGCCGGTGGCGGTGGCGAGTCTCACCCCCGGCACCCGGGTCGATCTGCAGGTCTGGCGCAATCACGAGCCGCGCAACCTCACGGTGAAGCTCGGCAGCCTCGCGGACGAGCGCACCGCCTTCAACGGCGGTCCCTCGGACCACAATGGCGGCAAGCTCGGGCTCGCGGTCCGGCCGCTCAGCAGCGATGAGCAGCGCCAGGCCAACACGCGGGGCGGGCTCGTGGTCGAGCGCTCGAGCGGTCCCGCGGCCGACGCCGGCATCGAGCCAGGCGACGTCGTGCTCGCGGCCAACGGCGCGTCGGTCTCGACCGCGGAGGAGCTGCGCCGGGCGGTCGCGAAGTCCAACGGTCACATCGCGCTGCTGATCCAGCGCGGCGACACGCGGCTGTTCGTGCCGGTGCAGGTGGGCTGAGCACTCTCAGAGGCGGCGGGCCGGCGCCGACGATGCCACGCGCATCGCCGGTCGGCGCGCCGCAATGAGGATCAGCAGCAGGGCGAGCGCCGCGTAGGCCCAGAGCGGCAGCGGCCCGTCGCCGCCCGACTCGCCTGTGCCGCTCCAGTTGAGCGCCACGTCGGCCGAGCCATCCGCCGGGTCGAGGTCGGCGTTGGCGGAGCTCGCGGTGAACGCGAGCGTGACCGTCCCGGGCGGGCCGGGTTGCACGACCACCGTGATCGACGAGACGCTACCGACCGCGAGCGACCCCACGGTGCAGGTGACCGTCTGGCCGCTCTGGGTGCAACCCGCGCTGCTCATTCCCGCAATCAGCGTGAGACCCGCCGGCAGCACGGTCGTGACCACGACGCCGGTCGCAGCCTGCGGGCCGTGGTTGCCCACCTGCAGCGAGTACGAGAGCTGCCCGCCAGCGGTGACCGTGCCGCTGGCACGGAGGGAGATGTCGGAAGACGTCCAGTACTTGACGAGGTTCGATGCGTTGACACTGCCTAAACCCGTGGCGAAATCCCAGCCCGTCGCAGCGCCGTAGGCGGGCGCATAGGCCGAATCGCTGGTCGAGAGGACGCCGTAAGTGCCGGACGGCAGGTAGCAGTTGTCCGTCCCCTCGCACACCACGTCCATGTTGCCCTGCGTCACGTCGTAGAACACGCAGCCGCTCGAGACCCCGTTGCCGCTCGTCGAGTTGCAGCCGAGTCCGCTCGCACTCTGGCTCGAGGCAAGCGTGTAGTAGACGGTGTTGGGGTTGCCCTGGCGGGCGCCCGTGCTCTGGTTCACCAGCGCCTGGATGCCCGCGAGAATCGGAGTGGCGAACGATGTGCCCCCGGCGACCGCCCAGCTGCTCGGCGAGCTGCCGCTCGAGCAGGTCGATCCGTCGGAATCGCAGAAGACATAGGCATGACCCCACGGGCCGTCGGAGGCGAACAGCGAGACGTCCGGCAGATCGCGCACGCCGTCGGCGGGGACTCCGGGCGCCGACTGCCACGAGGGCTTGGGAGTTCCAGCGCAGCCGCCGCCGGATGCCGCAATTGCGCAGCTGCTCGGGCCGCCGCTGCCGGCGATGAAATCGATGAAATTGACGGGTGTCGTTGCCTTCGAGCTGTTGCAGAAGCCGCTGCTGCCGTAGGTCGTCGAGTATCCCTCATAGGCCGCGATCAATGAGCTGGCGCACGACTCGTCCCAGGGGATCTCGGGGATGTAGGAGAGCGCCGAGCCGTACACCGAGCTGTTGCTCGAGCTCCAGTAGGTGCTGGTTGTTCCCGCGTACGCGTCGCCGAAGTCCGTACCCCCGACTGCAACGTTGTAGGGAGTTGAGGCTAAACCGTTGACCGCAATGCCCTGCGTGGCATAGGCGACTCCGCTGTCGGCGTCGCACACCGCTGCTCCCCAGTCGCCCGCCGCAACGAACACCGACATACCCTCGCTGGCCGCCTGCTGGTAGGTCGAGGCGAAGGCGGCATTCGCGGTGAGCCCGTTATCGGCCTCGCACTCCGCGTAGCTGATGCTGACGATCGGCGGCGGCGAGCTGGCGTTGACGAGATTCTCGAGCGCGAGGAGTCCCCCGAAGGTCGTCGAGGTATCGGCGCACGCGGCGAGCTCGATCGCAGCACCCGGCGCGGCCGCGCTCGCCCACTCGGCATCGAGGATGGCCTCGGCCTGGTCACCGTTCACGCCGGGTGCGCCGCAGGTTTCGGCCCCACCCGGCTGCACTTCGGTGAAGGACCCGGAGCTGTAGCCCGAGAGGCCGAACACGCTGCGAAAGGTGCTCCAGTTGGCGGTGTCGTAGACGTACGTGTCCTCGATCACCACGACCGTCTGGCCCTGGCCGGTGGTGCCCGCGGCGAAGAGCGGATTGAGGTTGTAGATCGTGGCGAGATCGGCCGGGACCACGAGGTGCGCGCTGCCGAGTGTGTAACCAGGGTGCGCGCGGTGCAGCGTCGGATGCGGGCGGAAGTCGTGCAGCGTAACGATGCCGGCGACGAGCGGCGCGAGTGCAGCCGGGATCTCGG
This sequence comes from Gammaproteobacteria bacterium, assembly GCA_030040525.1. GTDB lineage: Bacteria > Pseudomonadota > Gammaproteobacteria > Steroidobacterales > Steroidobacteraceae > 13-2-20CM-66-19. The sequence goes on from JASHTN010000136.1 coordinate 4,689, forward strand.
GGTCGCTCGTGTTGGCCGTGTGCCGCGCTCCGCGCACGGCGAGCGCGTGGATCTCGGTGTGGAAGGCGCCGCGCACGGCGCCCGCGGTTCCGGAGAAATCGATCATCACGGTGCTCGGATACACGCGGTTGACGGTAAACCCCTGCTGCCGCAGCCAGGCGCCGATCGTGGCGAGATCGGCACCCGCAACGCCGTAGCGCTCACCCAGCTGCGCGGCGCTCAGCCAGCGGTGAAAGAGCGGCGAGCGGCGATCGTGCAGCTGTCCGATGTAGCGCCCGAGCGCGAGCTCGCGCTCGGCGGGACGCTTGAGGAGCAGCAGCATGTGCTCGAGCGGCATCGAGTCCGGCACACGACCGAGGTCTCTCGCGGTCCGCGCCTCGGGGCGCGTATTGCCTGAGAGGCGCACCAGCTCGTGCGCATCGATGTCGGCCGTGACCAGCACGCGCGCCGGAGCGGACTGCGCGCGGGCGGGCTGGAAGGCACCAGCCGCGAGCGCAAGAGCGGCCAGGGCAGCGGCGAGGAGCAAGCGGCGCGAGCGTCTCGGCATGGCGGCGCACTACCCGGTGGCGTGTTGGCGCGCGCGCGGCCGCCCATGCCGCTGCGAGACAGCCACGGTGAGCAGCGCCGCGACGACCTCCAGCACGAAGCCGCCGCCGGCCTCGACGAACTCGGACACGCGCTGCGCAAATGTCAGCGGATCGGGATCGCCGGCCAGGCCGGCGGAGGCGTCGGCGAACGCATAGAGCGTATGGCAGGCGGCGAGAGCGATCGCCACAGCGAGAAACACCGGAACGCCGAGCGCTGCGCGCAGCCACCGCTCGCGTGCGTGCTGCGCCGGCCAAAGGAGCAGCAGCGTCCAGAAGACGAGCGGTGCCTGGACCATTTCCCCGACCGCGATGCGGCAGACGACGACGGCGGCGGGCGCCGTATCCGCGCCCTGCCTTCGCACCTCGCCCACCATGCGCAGCACCGCCGCGCCACCCGGGCCCTCGCGCCTCACCGCCACCTCGCGCACCGTCCAGGGATGGCTGCCGGCGAGCAGCGTCGTTGCGCCCGCAAGGCCTGGTGCAGCCAGTCTGGCGTAGCTCTCTGCCCCGAGGGCGCCGACGGCACACGCGCCGGCCGCGACCAGCGCCCAGGACCATTCACGCGGCATGGCGCGGGGCCGCCGTGGAGGCCGCGGCGCTCCAGCAGGCGAAGTAGAGCGCGAGCAGCACGATCGGACCCAAGGGCAGGATGAGCCCGTGCAGTGCCTGCCACAGGGAGGGTTGGTAAGTGAGGGTGTAATGCAGCAGCAGCAGGCGCGTGAGACTCAGAGCGTAGGCGAGCAGCGAGCCCCACAGGAGGCCCTGCAGGCGCCGCCGGCCGCTCGCGGGAAAGGCGAGCACTGCCGCGAGCAGCAGCAGGAACATCTCGATGCCCTCGCAGCCGCGGGTCACGTTGAGCGCCGGCCCCTGCAGCGAGATCAGCCTGCGGCCGAGGAGCTGCACGTGCTCGGCGGGCGTCAGCACCCCGATGAGGGCCGCGGTGGGCTTGAGAATCAGCGTCTCGACGAGGAAGCGCTCGAGCGCCGTGCCGCGCAGTGCCTCGAATCCGCCGATGAGCAGCGCGGCGAGCGCCGCGAAGGCGAGCGCGAAGCGCAAGGGGGTGGACTGCATGGAGCGGCGGAGGCTCGCAAAAGTCTGTGACAGCTGTTAGGGGCTCCGGTGCCGCCTTGTCATCTGTCCGTCACAGCATTGTTGAGACAATGCCGGTCGCGTCGCCGCGGGCGCGCGCCCGCACTGCGCGGTGGGCGCCGCACCGGGCTGTCCGCACCAGCCGATGAGCGCTGCGCATATCTATCAGATCTTCTACGACGACCGCTCGCGGGAGTCCCTCGACCCGGCGTTCCTGCCGCTCGACAACACCCGCAATGCGCGTTCCGGCTGGTTCGAGTTCTGGGCGATACGCGAGTACCTGCGCAGCCACGCGCTCAGCGAGCAGGACTGGTACGGATTCCTGTCGCCGCGGTTCCGCGCCAAGACCGGTGTCGATGCGGGGACGCTCGGCAGCTTTCTCGAATTCTCCGAGCAACGGGGCGAGGTTGCGCTGATCACCGCGGCGTGGGATCAGCTCGCCTACTTTCAGAACCCCTTCGAGCAGGGCGAGCTCTGGCACCCCGGCCTGGCCGCTCTCTGTCAGTCGGTGGTGGACGCCCTCGGGCTTGGTATCGATCTGCGCGGAACCGTGGCGCACAGCGGCAACTTCGCCTACAGCAACTACGTGGTCGCCAAGCCCGTCTACTGGCGGCGCTGGCTGGCGATCGCCGACGAGCTGTTTGCGCTCGCCGAGGAAGGCGCAGACCCGTACCCCACCCGGCTCGCCATGCTCACCAACCACTACTCGAAGCCGAACGCAACGCCAATGAAGGCCTTCGTCCAGGAGCGTCTGCCGCTGCTCCTCATCCTGCGTCATGGCTTCCGCACGACGACGCTCGATGTGAGCATGGCGGGGGCCATCGATCCGCTGTTCGGCACGCAGCCGCGCACCCGGGCGCTGCTCCAGACCTGCGACCAGCTGAAGCGCGCCTTCACGGAGACCCGGCGGGCGGCCTGTCTCGAGGCCTACCACACGGTGCGCGCACTCGTTCCGGTGCGGCTGCCCGCGGCGGCGGCAGCCCGCGCACCCGCCGATCAACTGAGTCAGGCGGCGACCGCGGTCTGAGGTGGGGCATTTGTCGGCTGCACTCATGGCAACGAGAGCGTCATTGGTTCCGCAAGAGGCCGCGGCGAATCGGGCTTTCCACGTCGTGCAGGTGCGGCCCAGCGGCTACCCGCACTCCGGGTGTCTGACCGAGCTGGCCGAGACGGTCTATTTCGGGCTGCGCCGCCTTGGGCTGGCGGCGTTCTACGGCGATCCTCCCGAGCGTCCCGCGCAGCAGATCGTGATCGGCGCTCACCTGCTCGATGAGCGGCAGTTGAGCCGGCTGCCGGCGGACGCGATCCTGTACAACTCCGAGCAGATCTACCCGGGCTCTTCCTGGCTCGCTG
>JASHTN010000137.1 GCA_030040525.1 Gammaproteobacteria bacterium
ACGACGCCGACGAGGATCAGCGGGCGCCTGCTGGGGGCCGCGGCGGCGCGGGGCGGGGCGGCGCCGGGGGTCGCGGCCGACTGTGCGGCGGGTGCGGCGGCCTGGCGGTCGTTGGGTGCATCACTCATGGGTGTCTCCAGACGTGGCGGCGGCGAGCGCCGCCGGGTCGCGGGGTGCGTTCCACCAGCCGCCGCCGAGCGCGCGGAACAGCGCGGCGGTGTCGGTGAAGCGTTGGACATCGGCCTGCACCTCGGTGAGGGCGGCCTGCTGATACTGCTGCTCGGCGGTCAGCACCTGCAGCTCGGTGTATTTGCCGGCGCGGTACTCGTCGAGCGCCAGGTCACGATTGGCGCGCGCCGCATCGAGCGCGACGCTGTGGGCGGTGTAGCCGTCCGCGTCGTGCTGCAGTGCCTGCAGCGCGTTTGCCACCTCGACGAAGGCGCCGATGACCGTCGAGCGGTAGCTGGCGAGCGACTGGCGGTAGCGCTCCTCGGCCTCGTGCTGGCGCGCGGCGAGTGTGCCGCCGTGAAACAGCGGCGCGGTGCCGTTCAGGCCGTAGGACCAGATCGCGCCCGGGCGGGTGAGGAAATCGCTGAGGGCGGTGCTCTGCTGCGCGTACTGGGCCGTGATGTTGAGGCCGGGGAAGCGCGCGGCCTCGGCGACCCCGATGTCGGCGCTCGCCGTGTGCAGCGAGTCCTCGGCGGCGAGGATATCGGGCCGCTGACGCACGAGCGCGGAGGGCAGGGACAGCGGCAGCTGCGCCGGCAGCGCGAAGTCGCGCAGCGAGAGCGCCGGCATGACGAACTCGTCCGGGGTCACGCCGCAGAGCTGCGCGAGCGCGTTGCGGTAGGCATCGCGCTGCTGCTCGAGCCCCGGTAGTGTCGCGCGCAGGTTCTCGAGCTGGGTCTGCGCCTGCAGCGTGTCGCTGCGGGTGATCTTGCCGGCGTTCTCGAGCGTGTGGGTGAGCTCGTACTGCGACTCGAGCTCCTCGACCAGCGCGTGTGTGACGTCGATCTGTGCCTCGGTGGCCGCATAGTCGAAGGCGGTGATCACGGTCTGGTCGACCAGCGTCACGTAGGTGTTGAGCGCCTGGTCGCGCGCCACCGCGGTGGTCGCGCGCTGTGCCTCGACCTGGCGGCGCGCCGCGCCGAAGGGATCGAGGTTGTAGGCGAGCTGTGGACCGAGCGCCCAGCGGTTTCCGGTCGTCTGGATCTCGTCGACGGGCCCATACAGAAGGCTGCCGTTGATCTTTCCCCGGCCGATCTGCCCGGTGGCATCGAGCTGCGGCAGCTGCGTGCCCGCCACCGCCTTGAGCTCGTACTGCGCCGCCCTGAGCCCGTGGCGCGCCGCCTCGAGGTCCGGGTTGCCGGCGAGTGCCATGCGGACCAGACGATCGAGATTGTCCGAGTGGAACAGCTGGTACCAGCCGTCGGCGACGTCGGCGCCGTAGGTGACGCTGCGCGTGGTGGTCGGGGCGGGCGCCGAGTGCACATAGCCGCCCGCGGGTGGCTCGGGACGTTTGAAGTCCGGTCCGAGCGTGCAGCCCGCCGCGAGGATCCCGGTGGCGAAGGCTGCGAGAGCATGGCGTGGGTTCATGTGGCGTCTCCCGGCAGCGGCTTGTGCGCGGCAGACGACCTGCGCCGGCGCTGCGGTGCGTCGAGCGCCGACAGCGACGGTGGGGCGTCAAGCTCGGTCGCGGGCTTCGGTGCCGCCGCTTGCTGCAGGTGCGTGAGCAGCCGCTGCAGCAGCGCGATGAGTGTATCGGTTTCCTCAGCGGTAAACGGCTCGACCAGCCGGTTGAGCAGCTCCACCAGGACGCGCTTGGCGCTTTGCGCCTGGCGCCGCCCGGCCGCCGTGATCGCGATCTCGACCGCGCGGCGATCGCGACGGCTGCGCTCGCGCCGCGCGAGGCCGCGTCGCTCGAGCTGGTCCACGACGCGGGTGAGGGCGCCCATGTCGTGCCCGACGTGGGCGCTCAGCTGCGTCGGCGAGAGATGCTTCTGCTGCGCCAGGTACACCAGCACCAGCCATTGCGTGAAGGAGATCTCGAGCGAGTCGAAGCGCCGCTCCGCGGCCTGGGTCATGAGGACGCCGCAGCGCTTCACCAGGTAGCCGACGCTGTTCTCCGCCTGCAGTGTCTCGGGACGGTAATACGGCTCGCGCATGACTTGCTCCCAAATATTTGCCTGAATTATATTTGCTAAGGCAAATGTTTGTCAAGCCCGATGCGCCGCACGAGCGCAGGCCGCCATGTCGGGCGGGCCGCCGCGCCCTCAGGCAAGCTTGCTTTGCAGGTGCTGCGCGAGCTCGGCGATGGTCGGAAAGTCGAAGAGCTCGGTGAGATCGACCTTGCCGGGGTATTCGCGGTCGATGTGCTCGTGGATCTCGATCAGCTTCAGCGAGCTCGCGCCCACCTCGAACAGGTTGTCGTGGAGGTCGACGCGTTTGCCGGCGAGTACCACGTCGCAGATGTTCTTGAGCTTGGCCTCGATCTCGCTACGGGTGCCGGTCCCGGGGCGGCGCTGCGCGGCGCGCAGCTTGGTCAGCTCCTCGAGCTGCGCGTCGAATTCCCCGTCGCTGTAGCTTGCCTCGAGCAGATGCCGCTGGATCTTGCCGCTCGTGGTCTTCGGGATGCGCTTCACCGGCACCACCTCGGCGACCTCGAGCCCGGTCTGCTCGTTGATGAGCCGCGCCACCTGCGCGGCGAGCGGCAGGAGCTCGGCCATGCCGCCGCGGTGCAGCACGAACACCACCAGCTGCTCGGTTTCCGCGCCACGGGGCCGCACCCCTGCGGCGACCACCTTGCCGAGCTCCAGTCCCGGCGCGCGCTGCGCGATCGCCTCGAGGTCGTGCGGGTAGTAGTTCTGGCCGTTGACGAAGATGATCTCCTTGGCGCGCCCGGAGATGAAGAGCTCACCGCCCACCATGAGCCCTAAGTCGCCGGTGCGCAGCCAGCCGTCGGCGGTGAACACCGCGGCGTTCGCCTCGGGGTCCTCGAAGTAGCCGCGCGTGACATTCTCGCCCGCGATCTGCACCTGGCCGATGCGCTCGCCGGGCAGCTCGAGGTCCCGATCGTCGGCGATGCGCACGCGGCAGTAGGGGATCGCCCGGCCTTCCGACACCAGCCGCAGCGCATCGGCATCTGCCGCCGGCACCGGCTCGACCGGATCGCCGGGGCGCATGCGGTGACGATTGAGGGTGAGCGAGCGAAGCGGCGCGCCGGGCGGCGGGAAGCTGACGGCGAGCGAGGCTTCGGCGAGGCCGTACACCGGATACATCGCGTTGCGAGCGAGCCCTGCAGGCGCGAGCCGCGTGAGGAACTCCTCGCACAGCTCCGCGGAGATCGGCTCGGCGCCGTTGAAGATCAGGCGCACCGCCGAGAGATCCAGGCCCTCGAGCGGCCGCTCGCC
>JASHTN010000138.1 GCA_030040525.1 Gammaproteobacteria bacterium
GCCCGTGACCCGCCTCGACGGGCGTCCGGTCGGCACCGGTAAGCCCGGCCCGCTGTGGCGGCGCGTCTACGACGAGCTGCAGCGCTACAAGCAGGAGCTCGCCGGCACGGCGTGGTAGGCCGAGGCTGCCCTGCAACCTGGGCATACCATTGCGCCCATATCCCACAATCTCAATTCTTGTGGGATATGGACGGGCCGCGTACCATATCCCACAGGGTCGCGTCTTGTGGGATATCACCCGCGATGCTCAGCTCTCCTCACGAAAAAGCCCTGAGCCTGCTCTTTGCCGAGCTGCAATCGACGGCAGAAGAGCAGTCGGAAGCGTTTCTCGGGACGCCCGGCAACCTCACGCAACGGACGAACGAAAGCGGCACGAAGTTCTGGGTACACCGCTACTCCGATGCGCTCGGCCGCCGGCAGGAGACCTACCTCGGAACCGGCGACGATCCGGCGGTAATTGCGCGCCTGGAGCCTCTGCGCAGGCGGATCGAGGCGGCCAACGCCACGATTGACAGAATCAGGGTGCTCGCGCGAGCGGGATTCGCGACGGTTGATCGCAAGACCTATGCAACGCTCGCGAGCCTGCACAATCACGGCTTATTCCGCGCGGGCGCAGTGCTCGTCGGTTCTCATGCGTTCGGGGCAATCCTCAACGCGCTCGGCGCCCGGGCCGTGCCCTACGCGACCGAAGACGTCGACATCGCGCGTCCCGAGCCGCTTGGGCTGCGGGCGCTGCCCCCGTTTCTCGACATGTTGCGCGAGACGGGCATCGCGTTCTTCGAGGTGCCGGCGTTGAGTCGCCGCCAGCACCCGACGTCCTTCAAGGAGCCCGGGGGCTCCCGCTTGAAGGTCGACTTGCTCGTGCCTTCGCCGGGCGAGGGGTACCCAACCATCGCGGTTCCGGAGCTCAAGGCATACGCGAAGGGCCTGCCTTTTCTGCGCTACCTGCTCGGTGAGTCACAGCAAGTGCCGGTGTTGAGCCCCCACGGGGCTGTCCTGGTACGGGTGCCGGTGCCCGAGCGTTATGCAATCCATAAGCTCGTTGTCTCACAACTCCGGAGCATGCGCAGCAGCAAGCCCGCCAAGGACCTCCATCAGGCCGCGATCCTGATTGAAGCGGTGGTAGAGAGGTTCCCGGGCGCGATTGAGGGGGCGTTGGCCGCCCTTCCCAGGAGCGCCGCCAGGCATGTCCGCCGCGCAATCGTTGCGATCTCGCCGCATCTGCCCGCGTCGGCCGCGGCCGCGTGGGCAGCGCTGGGGAGCTCTGCCTGAGCCGCGCGTCCGGCCGTTTATAACCTGTTTGTTACCTATAACCTGTTTGTCACCCGCCGCTGAGCGGGAGGGCACTGCCGTGCACGCCTGCCGCCCGGTAGCATCGCCCCATGTCCATCACGCTCGATCAGGTCACCAAGTACTACTCGGGGGCGCCGGTCGTCAACGACGTCTCCCTCGAGATCGGCGACGGCGAGTTCTTCGTGCTGCTCGGGCCGAGCGGCAGCGGCAAGAGCACGCTGCTGCGCGCCATCGCCGGGCTCGCCGCCGTCGATCACGGGCGCATTGCGCTGCACGGGCACGACGTCACCCACGTCGCCGCCCGCAAGCGGGGCGTGGGACTGGTGTTCCAGAACTACGCGCTGTTCCGCCACATGACCGTGGCCGACAACATCGAGTTCGCGCTGCGCGTGCGGCGCATGCGCGCCAGGAAGCGCCGCGCACGCCGCCAGGAGCTGCTGCGCCTGGTGGCGCTCGAGGGGCTCGACGACCGCCTGCCGGCGGAGCTCTCCGGCGGCCAGCAGCAGCGCGTCGCCGTGGCGCGCGCGCTGGCTCACAAGCCGGAGGTGCTGCTGCTCGATGAGCCGTTCGGCGCGCTCGATGCCAAGATCCGCGAGGAGCTGCGCCGCACGATCCGCCAGGTGCAGCGCGAGCTCGGCATCACCACCGTGCTCGTGACCCACGACCAGGAAGAGGCCTTCGCCATGGCCGATCGCATCGGCATCATGAATCTCGGCCGGCTGCTCGAGATGGGCGCCCCGCACGAGCTCTACTCGCGTCCGCAGACGCGCTTCGTGGCGACCTTCCTCGGAGCGGCCAACCTGATCCTGGCGCGCCGCACTCCCGACGGCATCCAGGTGGGCGCCGCCACGGTACCGGCCGCCGACCAGCGTGCCGGCACGAGCGAGCACGAGGTGGTCGCCGTGGTGCGTCCCGAGGAGATCGAGCTGGCCGCGGCGCGCGAGGCGCTCACGAGCGGCTTCGTGGCGCGCGGCACGGTCGACGAGGTGATGTTCAGCGGCGCGCTCGAGAGCATCCGTGTGCGCATGACCGAGGGCGCCGACGCGCCCCCCCTCGCCTACTCCAACGGTGACGTGACGCCCAGCCTGCAGGTGACGCGCACCCAGCCCGAGCAGCGCAGCTTCGGCGTACGCCCCGGGCAGAGCGTCGCGATCGGCGTGCGCCGCGTGCACGTGCTGCCGACGCCGCTGTCGAGCTTTACTGCCTGCGCCCCCAGCATCGCGCAGGCCGAGGGTCTGAGCCGCGAGCCGCTGCTCGCCGAACTGGCCGCGCGCATGAAGACCCGCATTGCGATGCGCGCCGAGTCCGGTCTCGGGGTGGCGGACGCCGCCTGCGATGACGCCACACCCTTCGTCGGCACCACGGTGATCGCCGCCGGTCCGCACACGGCGCAGCGCTGCGAGTGGCTGCTGCGGCACGGAGTCAAGGAGCTGCTGGCGCTGCCGCCCGGCGCGCGCGCCCCGCAGCGCGTATTGATTCACTGGCTGGCCGAGCCCGTGCGCAGCGCCACCCTCGCCGTGTCCGCGAGCGTGCTGCGGCACCTGGCGGCCGAAGCGGTCTACGTCGGCATCTACCCGGGCGGCGCCGCGCAGCGCCCGCGCGGCTTGCGCGCCCTGCTCGATGCGCGCTCGGAAGCCCAGGCCGTGCACGGGCTCGAGATGCGCACCGAGCTGCGCTTCGGCGATCCGGCGCAGGAGCTGGCCCGGCGCCTCGCGGAGGCGCCCGCACAGATGCTGATCCTCGGGGTAAGCGATCTCGGCCGCTTCGCCGAGCGCTTCGGCACGCTGCTCGACCGCGGCCGCTGGCCGATATTGCTCGTGCACCGCAGCGCGCCATGAGCTTCCGCCAACCGAGCGTCCTGCCCGGCTTCGGGCTGACTCTCGGCTTCACGACCTTTTTCCTGAGCGCGATCGTGCTGCTGCCGCTCGCCGCGCTGGTGGCGGCCGCAGGCTCGATGCACCTCAAGGACCTGCTGCACGTGGTGCTGAGCGCACGCGCCATCGGCTCGTACAAGCTGTCCTTCGGCGCCTCGCTCCTCGCCGCATCCATCAACCTCGTGTTCGGCTTCATCATCGCCTGGACGCTGACGCGCTACGAATTCCCCGGCCGCAAGCTCGTCGACGCGC